>CAKKRN010000299.1:5052-10284 GCA_919902745.1 Syntrophaceae bacterium
GTAGACAGAGCGAAAGTCCTCATCGGAGACCAGCGGATATCCGGAATCGGTCGGGGCCTTCTGGTCCTTCTCGGGATTGAGCAGGGGGATCGGGAAAGCGATGCGGCTTATCTGGCCGAAAAGATCATGAATCTCCGAATTTTTGAGGACGAAAGCGGCAAAATGAACCTCTCCCTGCTCGATATCCAGGGGGAGATGCTTGTTGTTTCCCAGTTTACCCTCCTCGGGGATTGCCGGAGGGGCCGAAGGCCCTCGTTTACGACAGCGGAGAGCCCGGAGCGCGCCCGTATGCTCTGCGATAACTTTGTCTCCCGGACAAAGGAGAAAATTGGTCATGTCGCCGAGGGCGCATTTCAGGCCATGATGTTCATCGAACTGGTCAATAACGGGCCGGTTACGATGCTTTTGGACAGCAGACGGATTTTTTAGAAAATTGGAGGCCACATGTTAGAGGATCACGTTGTGGAAGCGCTGACTTTTGATGACCTGCTGCTTGTTCCGGCGGCGTCGAACATCCTGCCGCGGGATGTGGATACATCATCCCTGTTGACCAACAACATCACGCTCAATATTCCGATCATCAGCGCTGCCATGGATACGGTGACGGAGTCCAGAACGGCGATCTGCCTGGCCCAGGAAGGCGGGATGGGAATCATCCACCGGAACATGAGCATTGAGAGGGAGGCGATTGAAGTCGATAGAGTCAAAAAATCGGAAAGCGGAATGATTGTCGATCCGATCACGATCGAACCGGAACAGAAGGTGCACGAAGCCCTTGAACTGATGAACCGTTACCGGATATCCGGCGTGCCGGTCGTCAAGAAAAAGAGGCTGGTCGGCATCCTGACAAACCGGGATCTCCGCTTTGAAACCGATCTCGAACAGCCGGTCGCCAATGTGATGACCCGGGAACATCTGATTACCGTTTCATCGTCCAACATTTCTCTGGAAGACTCAAAAAAACTGCTCCATAAACACCGGATCGAAAAGCTCCTCGTCGTCGATGAAAATTATAACCTGACAGGCTTGATCACAATCAAAGACATTGAAAAAATAAAGAAATACCCTCTTGCCAGCAAGGACCCCCTCGGAAGACTCCGGGTCGGAGCCGCGGTGGGGATTATCGACCGGGAGGAGCGGATCGACGCGCTGCTGGCAGCAGGCGCCGATGTCATCGTAATCGATACCTCCCATGGGCATTCTGCAGGCGTTCTGGACGCCGTCCGCGATACGAAGGCCCATTTCCCGAAATGTGAACTGATTGCCGGAAATGTCGCGACGGCGGAGGGAGCCAAGGCCCTGATCGAGGCCGGAGTGGATGCGGTCAAGGTGGGTGTCGGACCGGGTTCCATCTGTACGACGAGAATTATCGCCGGTGTCGGGATACCCCAGATGAGTGCGATCCGGGACGCCTATAAAATAGGGTCCAAATTCAATATTCCGATCATCGCCGACGGCGGGATCAAGTATTCGGGCGATATTGTCAAGGCGCTGGCGGCGGGCGCACATTCGATCATGATCGGCGGTCTTTTCGCGGGGACGGAGGAGAGCCCGGGAGAAACCGTCCTCTTTCAGGGAAGGAGTTACAAGGTCTATCGCGGGATGGGATCGCTGGAGGCGATGAAGATGGGCAGCATGGACCGTTATTATCAGGATGACATCGAAAGCAATCTGAAGCTGGTGCCGGAAGGGATCGAAGGAAGGGTACCCTACCGGGGATCTCTGTCGGCCAGCATCCAGCAGTTGCTGGGCGGTCTCAAGGCCGGGATGGGTTATGTCGGATGCCGATCCACCGGCGAGTTGCGACAGAAGGCCTGTTTCGTCAAGATCACATCCGCCGGACTTCGGGAAAGTCATGTCCATGACGTGATCATTACCAAAGAAGCCCCGAACTACTGGTTGGATTAGCATGAAACACGCCGATTTCGTTCATTTGCACGTTCACACTCAGTACAGCCTCCTCGACGGTACGATTCGTCTGGATGACCTTTTCCGGAAGGCGAAAGAGTATCAGATGCCCGCCGTGGCCATGACCGATCACGGCAATCTTTACGGTGCAATCGATTTCTATAAGCATGCCTATCAATACGGGATCAAACCGATCATCGGCTGCGAGCTGTACGTGGCGCCGAAAAGCCGCCTCGACAAGACCGGTTATAGAACCGGTGAGACGGCGCACCACCTGATCGTTCTTGCCCGGAACATGCAGGGATACCGAAATCTGATGAAATTATCGACCGCGGGATTTCTGGACGGTTTTTACTACCGACCGCGAATCGACAAAGATCTCCTGAAACAGCACCATGAGGGGCTGATCGGTCTGAGCGCCTGCCTTCACGGCGAAATTGCAGCCCATCTGCTCCGGGGAAATTCCGAAGAGGCCGATCGGACGGCGGAGCAATACAGGACTCTTTTCGGTGAGGGGAATTACTTCATTGAAATCATGGAAAACGGCCTTCCCGAACAGAAGAAGGCCAACGAGGGGTTGATCGAACTCAGCCGCAGACTCGGGTTGCCTCTGGCGGCGACCAATGATTGCCATTATCTGAAGCAGGAGGATGCCGAGGCGCATGAGGTGCTGCTCTGCATTCAGACGGGCAAGACCATTGAAGATTCAGACCGGATGCGGTTTGGGACCGATCAGTTCTATTTCCGCTCCCCCGACGAGATGATACGGCTGTTTTCATACTGCCCGGAGGCAATCGAGAATACGGTTAAAATCGCTGAAAAATGCAACCTTACCCTGGAATTCGGCAAGTTCTTCCTGCCCAATTTTGAGATCAATGCCGATGAAACGCTGGATGAACGCCTGAAAAAGGCGGCGATGGAAGGTCTCGCGATGATTCTGCCGAATATCCTGAAGGGTCAGAAAGAAGATGAGAGGGGGACACCTTGCGGCAAGGTGTCCCCGGACGTCTATGAAAAAAGGCTCCATCAGGAGCTGGAGATGATCCGTTCGATGGGATTTGCGGGATATTTTCTCATTGTTGCCGATTTCATCGATTACGCCAGGAAGAAGAATATTCCGGTCGGACCCGGCAGAGGCTCGGCCGCCGGTAGCCTTGTCGCCTATGCGACCGGAATCACCGGCATCGATCCCATTCGGTATAACCTGTTTTTTGAAAGATTCCTCAATCCGGACCGGATCAGCATGCCGGATATCGATACCGATTTCTGTCCGGAGGGAAGGGATGAAATCATCCGTTATGTGACGGAAAAATACGGGAGCGACAAGGTATCCCAGATCATCACCTTCGGGAAAATGCAGGCGAGGGCCGTCATCCGGGATGTCGGCAGGGCGTTGAGCATCCCCTACGGCGAGGTGGACCGCATCGCCAAACTGATTCCCAACGTCCTCAACATCAAACTGGAGGAGGCGATCAAGCGGGAACCCCGTCTTCAGGATGAACAGAAGGGCAATCCCCGAATCAAGAAACTTATCGACCTTTCCCTGGCGCTGGAAGGGCTGAATCGCCACTCTTCAACCCATGCGGCGGGGGTTGTGATCTCGGATCTACCCCTGGTGGACCGAATTCCGCTCTGTAAAAGCCCCAAGGAGGACGTCGTTACGCAGTTTTCGATGAACGATATCTCCGAGGTCGGGCTGACAAAATTCGATTTTCTCGGATTGAAAACCCTGACGGTCATCAAGGACGCCCTCCGCTTTATTCGTGAGGGGCGGGGGGTTGAGGTCGATCTTGTAAACCTTCAGCTGGATGACCGGGAGACCTATGAATTGCTCATGCGGGGCGATACCGACGGGATTTTCCAGCTTGAAAGTTCAGGAATGAAAGACGTTCTGGTCCGGATGAAGCCGGACTGCATCGGGGATGTCATCGCGCTGATAGCGCTCTATCGCCCCGGCCCCATGGACAATATTCCCGAATTCATCGCGAGAAAACAGGGTCGAACAAAGATCGTCTACGAGACGCCCGGACTGGAGGCGATTCTGAAGGAGACTTATGGAATTATCGTCTATCAGGAGCAGGTGATGCAGATCGCCGTGGCCATCGGCGGCTATTCCCTCTCCGAGGCGGACACCCTCCGCAAGGTCATGAGTAAGAAGAAGACCGAGGAGATGGAGCGGAAAGAAAAACCGAAGTTTCTGGAAGGCGCACGGAAGAAGAAGATCCCCGAAGTTAGGGCCGCAAAGATATGGGAACAGATGGAGACCTTTGGAAAATACGGTTTCAACAAATCACACAGCACCGCTTATGCGATCATTTCCTATCAGACGGCCTACCTGAAGGTCCATTACCCGGCGGAATTCATGGCCGCGCTGCTGACCAGCGAAAAGGACAACCGGGACAAGATCATCAGCCATATCGGCAGTTGCCGTGAGATGGGGATCAATGTCCTTCCACCCGACATCAATGAATCGATGAGTGATTTCAGTATTGTGGGCGATAATATCCGTTTCGGACTTGCGGCGGTCAAAAATGTCGGCATCGGTGCGATCGAGTCGATCATTCACGTCCGGGAGGCTGCGGAACCATTCAGATCCATTGTCGATTTCTGCGATCGCGTCGATCCGCGAAAGGCGAACAAAAGGGTTGTCGAAAGTCTGATCAAGTGCGGAGCGTTCGATTCGACGGGCCACAAGCGGCGGCAACTGATGACCTTCTATGAAGAGATCATGGACAAAGCGCAGAAACGCCAGCGGGAAAGGGCCTGCGGCCAGGCGAACCTGCTGGAGCAGTTCGAACAGAAAGAGCGTACCTCCCAAAACGGCGGAAGTTCGGATGATGGCCTACCCGAGATCTCCGAGTGGGATCACAAGGAGCTTCTGGCGAACGAAAAGGAGACCATCGGTTTTTATATTACGGGACACCCGCTGTCGCGCTATGCGGAACGACTGGGGATGATGGTGACGGCGGATTCCTCCAACCTTGCCGCCAAGACCGATCGGGAAGCCATCATCCTGGCCGGAATCGTCAGCAGCATCCGTGAGGTGCAAACCAGGCGAAAAGAAACCATGGCATACGTAACCATTGAGGATTTAAAGGGATCAGCAACGATCATCTTTTTCCCTGAAATATACCAGGGCTGTTATGATCTCCTGCATGGTGAAGAGCCCCTTCTTGTAAAGGGAACCGTCGATATCGGGGAGGAGAGTGTCAAGGTCATTGCCGCGGAGGCAACGCTTCTGGCAAAAGCAGCCGATAAACCGTATCACTCGGCTTATTTTAAGATGGTCGTGAATCGATCCACCGCCGATGATATCGAGGCGCT
>CAKKRN010000300.1 GCA_919902745.1 Syntrophaceae bacterium
GCCGGAGGCGGAATAAATTTCGCAACCTTTGCCTTGGCGGTAACGGTGACACCGAGTGCGGCGGCGTCCTTCACATCGACCGGTTTCTTCTTGGCTTTCATGATCCCGGGGAGCGACGCGTAACGGGGCTCGTTCAACCCTTTCTGCGCGGTCACCAGACAGGGAAGCGGACATTCGATCAGCAGCTGGGCGCCTTCGATCGGCCGGATCGCCTTGATGGCGCCGCCTACAAACTCCAGTTTCGTGATCACGGTCACCTGGGGAATCCCCAGGAGCTCGGCCAGGACGGCGCCGACCTGCGCGGAGTCGTCGTCGATCGCCCGCTGGCCGCAGAAAATGATATCATACGGAATCCCCTTGATCGCCGCCGCCAAGGCGGAGGCCGTGGCATAGGCGTCCGCGCCGTCGAACGCCGGATCGCAGATGTGGATCCCCTTGTCGGCGCCCATCGCAAGGGCGGTCCGGATCGTCTCCATCGCCCGCGCCGGTCCGACGGTGACGATGGTCACCTCGCCGCCGTTTTTCTCCTTCAACCGCAGGGCCTCTTCCACGCCGAACTCGTCATAGGGGTTCATGACCCACTTGATGCCGCCCTCCTCGATCCCCGAGCCGTCCGGCTTTACCTTGATCTGAGCCTCTGTATCCGGAACCTGTTTGACACATGCAACGATATTCACCTTCCCCTCCTTTCCGGATGCTTATCAGCCATGGCGTCCAAAAGCCGGCGTATCGTGCATCCACCCAAAAATGTCTCTGACCTCACTTGTGTAGGGTGCGTCTTGACGCACCGCTCCTTTTATTGGTGCGTTACGGCTTCCGCCTAACGCACCCTACATCTACTGGATACCGGCGCCAGTCCCGGACCTCGATCCGGGATTCGCCGGCATGACCGTTTGAGGGACTTTTTACGAGAGCGTCATCGCTCACCCTGCCGCAAAAGAACCTTGTTCTTACATCCGAAACGGTCAAAGGAAAAGCTTTTTTCACAACCTGTTCTTGATCAGATCCGCAACCACGGCCGGATCGGCCAGCGTGCTCGTATCGCCCAGATCGTTGATGTCGTTCGCGGCCACCTTCTTCAGGATGCGACGCATGATCTTGCCGCTCCGCGTCTTCGGAAGACCATCCGCCCACTGGAGCTTCTCCGGCGTGGCGATCGGCCCGATGATGTTCCGGACGTGCGCAACCAGTTCTTTCTTCAGCGCATCGGATTTCTCCACGCCCGTGTTCAACGTGACATAGGCGTAGATGGATTGTCCTTTGATCTCATGGGGATAGCCGACGACGGCGGACTCCGCCACCTTCTCGTGGGAGTTCAGCGCCGCCTCGACCTCGGCGGTACCCATCCGGTGGCCGGAGACGTTGATCACGTCGTCGATGCGGCCGGTGATCCGGTAATACCCGTCGCTGTCCCGGAGCGCCCCGTCGCCGGCGAAGTAGTAACCCGGGAAGGGTTCGAAGTAGGTTGCCTCGTACTTCTTGTGATCGCCGTAGATCGTCCGGGTGAAGCCGGGCCAGGCCCGCTTGATGCAGAGGGCGCCGCGGCCGACCAGGCTCTTGATCTCAACGCCTGTCGTCTCGTCCACCAGGGCCGGGACAACCCCCATGATCGGGAGCGTCGCCAGCGCCGGCTTGATCGGAATCGCGCCGGGGAGCGGCAGGATCATGAAGCCGCCGGTTTCCGTCTGCCACCAGGTGTCCACGATCGGGCATTGATTGCGGCCGATCACGCTGTAATACCAGTGCCAGGCCTCCG
>CAKKRN010000301.1 GCA_919902745.1 Syntrophaceae bacterium
ACCCTATGATCCGAAAACTGGATTCATTTTTTGAACCTCGCAGCGTTGCGGTGATCGGAGCGACCTCGGGTCGCCACAAACCGGGCAATGATATCCTTCTGAATATCGCGGCCAACGGTTATTCGGGAGAACTTTACCTCGTCAATCCCAAGGGCGGCGAGATCATGGGGAAGAGGGTCCACTGTTCCATCGGCGATCTTCCCGAGGGGATCGATCTCGCCGTGATCATTCTTCCCGCAATACAAAATCCCCAGGCGATCAGAGAATGTGCACTTAGGGGAATCAACGCGATTGTGCTGGCGGCCGGGGGATTTTCCGAAGTGGACGAGGAGGGGCGGCTCCTGCAGGCGGAACTCGAAGCGGTTGTGAAGGAGACGGGCGTCCGGGTCATCGGGCCGAACACCTCCGGGGTGACCTCCACCCCGTTCAATTTTACATCGAGCTTTTTTCCGCTGGGGCGGATCCCGAGGGGTCCTATCTCCTATATCGCCCAGACGGGCAACTTTGCCACGCACACCATGCGTTATATCGCCACAGCGGAGCACTACGGCGTGGCGCGCGTCGTCGGTATCGGCAACAAGGTCGATGTGGATGAGAGCGATGTCCTCGAATATTATGCAACGGACCCGGAGACCGAGGCCATTTTTGTCTATCTGGAGAGCCTGAAAAGTCCGAGGCGTTTTCTCGAGATCGCGCGGGAGACCACCCGGCGCAAACCGATCATCATGCTGAAAGGGGGGAGCACCAAGGGCGGTTCGCACGCCGCCGGGGCGCACACCGCCGCGCTGGCCTCCGATGATCGCATCATTGACGGGGCGTTGAAACAGGCCGGCATTGCCAGGATTTATAAGTACTCCCATCTGATCCTTGCGGCGAAGGCCCTGTCCGCCATGCCGCTCCCGAGGGGAAACCGCGTGAGTTATCTGGCGCCTTCGGGGGCCATGCTTGTGGCGATGACCGACATGTGCCAGAAGTACTGGAACCTGGAAGTGCCGGCCCTGGAGGAATCCGGCCGCAAGCGCCTGCAGGAGATCAGCCCGCCGTACATCCGCATGCGCAATCCCGTGGACATATGGCCGTCGGCCATTGTACATGGGATCGAATTCGCGTACCGGGAGGGGATGGAAGCGGTTTTGAAGGATCCCCATATCGACGCCGTTGTTCCGATTCTGATGATCACGGATGAGACCGGGGTTCCCGATCTCCAGTTCATCGTGGATCTCGCCCGGAGGTATCCGGAAAAACCGATCTACGCCACCTTCAGTGCGGAAAAAAAGCATATGGAGGCCGCCAAGGCGTTTCTGGAACCGAGGGGCGTACCGACTTTCCCGATGATCGAGGAGCCGTTCGAAGTTCTTTCCGTATTGACGCAGTGCCGCCGGTACATGGATCGCGACGCCGGAAAAAAGGGTGCGATATGAAAGAAATAGAGAACCTGTTGAAAGAGGCGATGGGGCAAAACCGCCGGACCCTTTCGGAATATGAGAGCAGCCGTCTGCTTGCGGCTTACGGGATTCCGACAGCGAAGGGGGTTCTGGCGCGGGGTTGGGATGAGGTGAAAAAGGCCGCCGCTAAGATCGGCTACCCGGTGGTGCTGAAGGTCTGTTCTCCGGAGGTGAGCCACAAGACCGAAAGCGGTCTGGTGGCGGTCAATCTGCGCAGTGAGACGGATCTCGAAGCGGCCTTCAAACGGATCGGCGAAGCGTCCCCCGTGAAGGATGCGGACTGTCTCGTTCAGGAGATGGTGAAGGGCGGGCGGGAACTGGTGATCGGGATGGTCCGCGATCCCCAGTTCGGTCCCTGTGTCATGTTCGGGCTGGGGGGGATATTGACCGAAATCCTGGGCGATGTCACATTTCGACCGGCGCCGCTGGTTGAATCGGATGCCATGGAGATGCTGATGGAGATCCGCGGGAACAAGATTCTCGGCGCCGTCCGGGGCATGGAGGCCGTGGATTTGGATTCCCTGGTGCAATGCCTCATGGCAATGGGCAAGATCGGCATGGCGCATGAAGAAATTCAGGCGATAGACGTAAACCCATTGATTGTAAGGGGAAACAGTCCTATCGCCGTGGATGCCCTTGTGATCCTGAAAGAAGGAGTAGGGTGTATCTGAACCCATCTCCGAAGGCCTCCCGGAAGATGTCCATCAGGACCGAATGGTCCAGACACTTCCTCCTAAAGGGCGCTTTGGATCTTCTCCCGCCGCTTCTGAGTAACTTCAAGCGATTCAATATGGGTCATTGCCATGAGCTGAGTGAAGCCGAGGCGGAGGCTCGAAACCGTTGTGTTTCTGCACCAGTGTCATGGATGGAAGAAGGCGCGTCGCTTCGTGGCGATAAGAAAGCTGGTGGCTGTCCAGACGGAAGGGGTGTTCTTTCCCATGCCGCAATATGAGTTCTTCTGCTATGTGACGAATCTCCCCCATGCTCCTTGGCATATTCATAAGCTGTATGGTCAGAGAGCCACCAGTGAAAACTGGATCTCCTGGTGCAAGAGCCAGATGGCCTCCGGCACCATCCGCACCGGCGTCTTCTGGGCCAATTCCGCCATTTTCCAGAGCTGCATCCTGGCATACAACCTGATGGTCTGGATGATGTGGCTGACTTCCGAGAAAAGTTTTCATGAAGAACCTGAACAATCCTTTCTGGTGACCCTCCTTGTCTTTTCTCTTTTTACATTTACCATCGTCAGAAGGGAAATGACATATCAGTCCGTGATAAAATCGCTTCTGAAGGTAGAACCTTTCGAGGTCAGAGATGAGACCGTTGCCAGGCAGATCAACCATGTGCGGGTTTACGAACTCCTCGGTCAGCAATCGCGCCAAGACCGACCGGAATCCCCATAAACGCAATATCACTCCCCCCGGCGCTAATATTCCTTTGACATACAAGACAGTCCTTCAAATACGCCCTAAATAAAAAAGCAGTAAATCCTTGTCTTACCGCCAGTGGACCATGGGTAAACCTGGAACTACTGAGGGGAAAAACGGGATGCGAGTACCCTTGAGGCTGCCAATATAGGCCGTGCGAAGATCGGCGCCGCCGAATGTGATACTGGCAAACCAGGGGGCCATCGTGCCGCCGGCAGCCAGCATCATCTCCGGGGTCAGGCGGTCTTCGACAAAGGCCTTTTCCATGGCAAGAGAAGCCTCCTCATTCCCATCGTCAAGAATAATGTGGAACTCCCCTTCCGGGGTTAAAAAGAAGAGTTGGTCCGCCATAATCAGGGTTCCCCATAAATTCCCGAAAGCGTCGAATGCAATGCCGTCAGGGAAGCCGAACCGGCCCAGCTTGGAAGGGCCGAAAATTTCCCGCTGCGACAGAGATCCGTCTGCCGCCACCTTCATGCGGGAGATGCACTGCCCAGTGGTCTCAACAATATACAGATATTCTTCCTCGGCATCCAGGCGAATTTCATTGGTAAACCGAAATCCGTTGGCGACGATCCTGATCCCTTTTTCATCCACCAGGGCAATATATCCGTCCGCCACCTTGGGACTCATAGCCTTCATCCAGTTTTGTATGCGAGTGGAAACCGTCAACCAAATCCGGTTTTTGCGATCCCGTAGGACAAAATTCACCTTGCCGATGGGTTGCCCGTCAATCCGGTCGTGGAGAGTTCTGGTTACCCCGTCACGCCTCATGACTTCGAGCAAGTCCGTACCAAAATTGGAAATTAAAATATCCCCATTTTCCGCAAAGGCCAATCCATTGGGCAATGTCCCCCGGGTGAAGCGACTCGCCTCATCGGCCGTTTCCTGGAAGGCGGCCGCAAAGGCCTGGGTAACTATTTCCTGCTTTCCATCCGGCATGATTTTCACCACTCCCCCACGGGCATCGGCAGTCCAAAGGGTGCCATCCGGCTCCGCGAGAATACATTCTGGACGCTGCAGATCATGGCCCACATATCTAATTTCAGAACGATCGACTTGAAATCCTATCATCGGGTTCTTCGCCACGGCACACCTCCCAAAAAATCAAAAAGCGCTTTCGGTAGATTTTTTAACATTCAGGGAAAGAATCTAATTCATAAGTACGCTGGTTATTTTTCTATCAAATTCATAGAGGAAGGTCAACAGTTTCCCCACACAGTTTTCCCAAACATTGCCCCTCTTCACTTTTAATGATTTGTTTTTTTGATGAGAGTTTTGATTGGGCGTAGTGATCCGAACTTCATGACTTTCTTATGATTTTATAGAAGTGAGGAAAAATGAGAAAAGACTGAGAAAAGACTTGACAAGCAGACGCAACTCATGAACACTACCCACGTAGTAAAGGAGACCGCCGCGGAGATTTCATCAGCCATCTCAAAACAGGACGGACATGGAACAAGCATTTGGCGACATATTCCAGGCTACGGTGGAAGCCCTTAACAGCATGGGCCTGACGATCTATGAAGCGAAGGCCTACTTGGCCCTCCTGCAGAAGCACCCCTCCCGCGGCCAAGAGATAAGCCGCCGTTCAGGCGTCCCGGGCCCCAAGATTTACGAAACCCTGAATCGCATGATGCAAAAGGGACTGGTGGCCGTTTTAGATACGGACCCTCAGATGTATTCTCCCCTGCCTTACCATGAATTCCTCACGCGTAAAAAGAATGAGTTCAAGATCACCGAGCAGATCTTAACCGCCAATCTCGGAAAGATTTCCATTCCCCCCGCCGACATCACCGTCTGGCAATTGACGGATCACGACATTCTGATCGGCAAGTCCCGGGAACTCATCGACGGGGCACGGAAAACAGTGTTGATGAGCCTTTGGCAGCCGCAGGGAACGCTTCTGGAAAAAAGTCTTGCCGCGGCCCAGCAGCGGGGGGTCAAGATCATTTCCATCCAGTTCGGACCGGAGAGCATAGAAATCGGCAAGGTTTTTCATCATATCCAGATAGATACAGTTTACGAGCGCCACAGCGGGGAGTTGACGATAGTAGTCGATGAATCCGTCGGCCTGTTCATGAGCCAACCCCCGGGCCGGGAGTGGAACGGTTTCTGGACCACCAACCCCGGCGTGGTCAAGCTCATGACCAACTACATCCGCCACGACATCTATTCGAACAAACTGATTTATCGTTTTGAAGAAGCTATAAAGATCGAATACGGGGACCAGTTACAGACACTGCTCAACCTTGAGATGGATTGAGGGCCGGCGAGCAAAGAAACGCAGACCGGTCACGAAATCAGTGTCACAGGCCATAAGAAAGGAGATTGGCCGTCACAATGGAAAAAAGAATTATCACCGCCGCCCTGACCGGGGCCATCCACACCCCCAGCATGTCCCCCCATCTTCCTGTCACCCCGGAAGAACTCATCGACGAGGCGGTCAGGGCGTATGAGGCGGGGGCGGCCGTCGCTCATGTCCATGTCCGGAACCCCCAAACGGGCCTCCCCTGCGCCGATCAGGATATCTTCCGGACCTTTGCCGAAGGGGTCAGGAAGCGGTGCGATATGGTTGTCTGCTGCACGACGGGCGGCCGTCTCGGCGAGCCGGTGGAGAACCGCGTGCGGGTCGTATCCAGCCTGTCGCCGGAATTGGCGACCCTCAACGCCGGTTCCCTGAATTTCGCCCTCTTCCACATCGCCGATAACGTCCAGACCTGGACCTACGATTGGGAAAAGTCTTATCTTCAGGCGACGGAGGACTTCATCTTCCCCAACACCTTCCTGACCATGCGGCAGTTCCTGGAAAAATTCGCCGTCCAGGGAACGAAGCCGGAATTTGAGATTTACGATGCCGGAATGATCAACAATCTGGCCTTCCTCATCGAGAAGGGCCATGTCCGTAAACCCGTTTATCTCCAGTTTGTCATGGGGATTCTCGGCGGCATCCCCGCTACGATCGAAAACTTCGTCTTCCTACTGGAGAGCGCCCGCAAGGCCATCGGCGATTTTCAGTTTTCCGTTTGCGCCGCCGGCAAGGCACAGTTCAGCCTTTGTACGACCTCCTTGATGATGGGCGGACACGCCCGGGTCGGCCTGGAAGATAACCTCTATCTCGAAAAGGGGCAGTTGGCGAAAAGCAATGCGGAGCAGGTGGCCAAGATCGTCCGCATCGCCCGGGAATTCGGCATCGAACCGGCGACGCCGTCGGAAGCGCGGCAGATCCTCGGATTGAAAGGGATAGACAAGGTAAATTTTTAACGACATTGTAAAAAGTCCATATGCTGTGTTACGCACCACCCTTCGTCACTGCGACGGACGAAAAAGTCCGCCTCATTCCTCAGGGTTTGCGCGCCTTGCCTCTCGAGCTTTTTACTTCGTCGTCTAAATAAGGAGGAAAATTGAAAATGGGAAAGCGATTCGTCGATCTGAGCATTGCCATTGAAGCGGCGCTCCCCTGCGATCCCCCCATGATGATTCCCAAGATCGAATACGTCGATCATGCGCTGGGGGCAACGCAGATGCTCGATTTCTTTCCCGGCATCCGCCGGGACCAGCTACCCGGCGGACTCGGCTGGGCGCTGGAATTCCTGACCCTCACGACCCACAGCGGGACTCACTTAGACGCCCCTTACCATTACCACCCCACGCAGGATAAAGGAAAACACGCCCTTACCATTGACGAGGTGCCCCTCGCCTGGTGCATGAGCGACGGCGTCCTCCTCGACTTCCGCCACAAGGGAGACGGCGAGCGGATTACCGCGGCAGACGTCAAAAACGAACTGGAGAGAATCGGCTATGAGCTCAAGCCCCTCGATATCGTGCTCATTCAGACCGGGGCCGACGCCGCCTGGGGAACGCCCCAATATCTCGTCAAGGGACCCGGCATGACCAGGGAAAGCACCCTCTTCCTAACGGAAAGGGGCGTAAAAGTGGTCGGCATCGACGCCTGGAGCTGGGATCGCCCCCTGCCCTTCCTGGCCCAGGAATTCAAGGAAAAAGGGGACCCGAAAGTAGTCTGGGAGGCCCACTTTGCCGGTATCGAAGCGGGGTATTGCCATATGGAAAAGATGGCGAATCTCGCAGCCATCGGCCGGCTCCACGGCTTTACGGTATGCTGCTTTCCCGTCAAGATCAAAGGGGCTTCGGCCGGCTGGTGCCGGCCGGTGGCCATTATCGACGCATAAGGACAAACCGAAAGTTTTTCCTCCCCCCACAAGGGGATGGCCAGGGTGGGGATGGGGTTTACAGGAACGATCATGCTGGAAGGAAAGAAAATAACAAAGCGTTTCGGCGGTCTGACGGCCCTCTCTGAAGTCGATTTCGATGTGCACCGCGGCGAGATCGTCGGGCTCATCGGGCCGAACGGTTCCGGAAAGACGACGCTGTTCAACGTTATCTCCGGCATTTACGCCCCCGACGGCGGAGATTTGTTTTTCGAAGACCGGAAAATCACGAATCTGCCCCCCTACAAACGGGCCCGCCTGGGAATCGGCCGTACCTTTCAGATCGTCCGTCCTCTGACGGGCCTGAATCTCATCGAAAACGTCTCTACCGGTGTCCTTTACGGCCGCAAGAAAACGGCCGGCGCCAGGGGCGCAAGGGAAAAGGCCATGGAGATCCTCGCCTTTACGGGATTGACGGAGAAAGCCCGCCGCCTCCCCAGCGAACTGGTCCTGGAAGACCGCAAGCGCTTGGAAATCGCCCGCGCTCTGGCCCTCAATCCGGAAATCCTCCTCCTCGACGAGGTCTTTGCGGGCCTGAATCCGACGGAAATCAGCAACGCCATTGAGTTGACCTTCCGGATCCGGGATACTTACGGAACGACGATCTTCATGATCGAACATGTGATGAAGGCTATTATGTGCACCTGCAGCCGCATCATGGTGCTGAATTTCGGAACCAAGATCACCGAAGGGCCGCCGGAAGAGGTGGCCAATCACCCGGAGGTAATCTCCGCCTATCTGGGAGCCGCTTATGCTGCGTGTTGATAATCTCACCGTCTGTTACGGCCAGATGCAGGCCCTGCGCGGCGTGTCCATGGAGGTCTCCACCGGGGAGATGGTAGCCCTGATCGGCGGCAACGGCGCCGGCAAGACAACCCTGATCAACACCATCTCCGGATTGGTCCCCCCGGCAGCGGGCAGCCTGAGCTGGGAGGGCAGACCCCTGAACGGTCTTACCCCGGACAGGATTTGCCGAGAGGGAATCGTTCAGGTCCCGGAGGGTCGCAAGCTGTTTCCCGCCATGACCGTGGAAGAGAATCTGATCATGGGGGCCTATTTGCCTACCGTCCGGAAGCAGAGCCAAGAGTCCCTCCGAAAGGTATATGACATTTTCCCCCGCCTGGCCGACCGGCGCCGCCAGTTGGCCGGCAGCCTGTCCGGGGGGGAGCAGCAGATGGCGGCCCTGGGACGGGCCTTGATGGCCCGTCCGCGTCTCCTCATGTTGGATGAGCCTTCATTGGGTCTGTCCCCCAAGGCAGCGGCGGAAATCTTTGCCACCATCAGGGGATTGAACAAGGAAGGGCTGTCGGTGCTGTTAGTGTCCCAGGAGGTACTGGAAACCCTGGCGATCACTGCCCACGGGTATGTCCTGGAAAATGGGGTTGTGGCCCTGAAAGGCCCATCCTTAGAGCTCCGGGAGGATCCGAAAGTCAAGACGTCCTATTTAGGACTCTGAGATAAACCAAACTTTGAAAAGGAGGCTTCACAATGAAAGGAAAACGGATTAAAGGATTCTCGTTGTTTATGACCATCGCCGTGCTTTGCGGACTCATGTTGACGGTCCCCGCCGCGGCAATTGGAGCCGGCAAACCGATCGTTATCGGCGGCTCGCTGCCCCTGACGGGTGAGTTTGCGGAAACGGCGCAGTGGATCGAAAAAGGCATGCGTTACTGGGCGGAGGAAATCAACGCCAAGGGGGGGCTGTTGGGACGTCCGGTGGAATTCAAGATCTACGACGATCAGTCCAATGTGGGCAAGGCCGTGACCTTTGCGGAAAAGGCCATCACCGTGGACAAGGTTGATCTCCTCTTCGGCGGCTACCCCGGCACCGCCGCCCGGGCCGTCATGCCCGTGGCGGAAAAGCACAAGGTTGTCTATGTCTCCATGGGCGGCCATATGAAGAGCTTTCAGCAAGGCTATACTTATTCCTTCGGCGCCCCGCCGCTGATGGGCGAGTGGTGGTACGAGGGGTTCTTCCACTGGCTGGCCACTCTTCCCGCGAACCAGCGTCCGGAAAGGGCCGCCGTTTACACCATCAATAACCCCGTCGGCCTCTCCCTTCAGGACTCCATTGACCGTTGGACGAAAGAGCTCAATATCCAGGTGGTGATCAATGAAAAATACAATTCCCCCCTTGCCGACGCCACGTCGCTGATCGTCAAAGCCAAACAGATGAACTGCGACATCCTTTTTTCCAATGGCTTCTTCCCCGACGGGGTCACAACGATGAAGGCCGCCAAGGCCCTCGATTATAACCCCAAGGCCATCGTCCAGGGGGTCGGTTCCGTTGTCCCCGCCTGGATCAAGGAACTCGGGGCGGACGGGGACTATGTCTTTTCCGGAACAGTCCTGCACGGCAAGCTTAATTACCCGGGAAACGACAAGCTCAACGCCTATGCGAAGCAAAAATACAACATGGACGGCTACCCCCTCTATTTCGGGTTCGGTTATGCCTGGATGCAGACCCTCGAACAGGGCGTGAGCGGGGCCAAGAGTCTTGATCAGACGAAGATCCGCGACTGGCTGAAGACAAACAAGATCAATACCATCGCCGGTCCTTTGACCTTCGACAAGCGCGGCCTGCCCCCGGAGGAAAACTTCTGCACCCAGATCATCAACGGCAAGGTGGAGCTGATCTTCCCGAAGAACATCCGCACGAAGGAACCGGTCTATCCGAAGCCGGCCTGGAAGAAGTAGCGTGGACGCCGTTTTAATAATTCAGTCCCTGATCAGCGGCATCATGATGGGCATGGTGTATGCGCTCCTCGGCGTCGGGTTTTCCCTGACCTGGGGGGTCATGCACGTCATCCACATCTCCCATGCCGCTTTCGGACTCCTCGGGGCGTACCTGGCCTACAGCATGCTGCAGTATTTCGGCGTGGACCCCGTCGTTTCGGCGGCGGCGTCCGCGCCGCTGCTGTTCCTCGTGGCCTGCGGGGTCTATCAACTCCTCATCAGACCCATCACCAGGGCCAAGGAGGTCATCGTGGCGTCGATGATCCTCACTTTCGGCCTGGCCATTATCCTGGAAAACGTCATGGTCCTCATCTGGAATGCCGACCCACGGGTGCTGACACCAACTTACGCCAGTGGCGCCCTGATTGTGGGACCCTTCTATTTTCAGTATCCCCACCTTGTCGGCTTCGGTTTGTCCATCGTGGGGATAACCACCATCTATCTCTTCCTGAAAAAAACCTACACGGGCATGGCCGTCCGGGCCGCCTGGCAGCAGCCCGAGGCTGCCCAGTTGTATGGTGTCAACCTTTACCGGATCAGCATGATCACCTTCGCCCTTGCCGTCTCCACGGCCGGGGCCGGGGGCATCAGCCTGGCCCTCCTCAATTCCTTTGAGCCCCACTCCCACAATCTCTGGCTCATCTATCTCTTTCTAGTGGTAATCGTGGGCGGGGTGGGGAACGTTATCGGCACGGTCCTGGCCGGCCTGATCATCGGGGTGATCACGGGACTCTCCATGGCCTTTCTCCCCTACCAGTGGGTGAATCTGGTTACCTTCGGGCTCCTGATGATCTTTCTCATCTTCCGGCCCCACGGTTTGTTCAGGCAGGGGGTATAAAAATGCAAAAATACCGCCTGGCCGCAATTGCGATCCTGATAGCGATGTTAGCCGCTTTCCCGTGCCTCGAACCTGAGGTCTATTACCTTTCATTCATGTTTTCCGTTTTCATGTACGTGATTCTGGCCTCCTCCTGGAATTTCATCGGCGGCTATGCCGGCTACCTGTCCTTCGGCCACGCGGCCTTCTTCGGGATCGGCGCCTTTGCCACGGCGAAAGCGGCATCGATGTTCGAATTGACTCCCCTCCTGACCATCCTGGCCTCGATCCCTGCCGGGGCGTTGGCGGCACTGGTCGCCCTGTTCGTCGGCTATCCGTGTCTGAAAATCCGGGGACCATACTTCTCAGTCGTGACGATCTGCTTTGCCTTTGTCGTGGAGTTGACCGTAAAGAACATCGAGTTTTTAGGTGGGGCGGAAGGAATCTGGCTGAAGTTCATGGACATCCCGGAAAAACTCTCCCGCTCCATCCTGTACGAAGTCATGCTCCTGCTCATGGTCGTCACCTTAGCCGTCGCCTGGCGGCTCGGCCGCTCGCGGCTCGGCGCCGGTCTGAGAGCCATCCGTTCTGATGAAGAAGTCGCCGAAACCATGGCCATCCCGACGGCAAAACTCAAGATACAGGCCTTCATCCTCTCTGCCTTTTTCCCCGGGATTGCCGGTGGTCTGTTTGCCTATTACCTTACCTATATCCATGCCGACGTTGTCTTCAACATCAATATCTCCATTCTCATTGTCCTCATGGCAATGTTCGGAGGCGGGGGCACCTGGCTGGGACCGATCATCGGGGCCGTCATCCTGACCGTCGTCAACGAGGGCCTCTCAATCTTCGCCCAGGCGGAAATCGCCCGGATCATCTACGGCGCCCTCTTCATTGTCGTTACCATTTTCATGCCCAACGGCATCATTGATTTTTTCAGGAAAAAAGGCGGCGGTTAATCCGGGGACACCATACTAGTTTTTTTATCGATGTTCTTCAATCCTCCCCCGGTATCAAGGAGGTCCGGCTCATGGCGGAAAGAATCGGGACGCCACGCCAGGCGTGCCCCGGGAAGACTTGCTGATATACCTCAGCGCAGTGGTGAGTATTGACGATGAACCGCTCGATCCCGGCCTGCCGGAGATGGTCCATGGCGTACGTAATAATCGGACGACCCATTATGCACCCTCAGTCCTCAGTTGCATTGCCGATAAACCTTCTAAATATTGCCGATACATTGCCGATAAACCGTAGGCCCGGTTACGCCTGGCCGCCGCCGTCACGACCAGCATTCCCCCATCCACCCATCCCTTGATCAGGACCCGCGCCATCCGCGTGGAGAGCCCCAGAGCTTGGGCAACCTGAACGTTCGTAACCGTTTCCCGGTTGCCGAACAGCGAGAGGGCGATCCTGGAACGGTGATCCAGACGACGGATGAACTCCGGTTCGACGATCAGGTTCTGCCCGGCATGGCGGGCGACCGAATCCCTGACCTCGCCGAAGGCGTCCGCCAAAGTGGAAAGAAAATAGTTCATCCAGGATGTTAGATCGGCATTGGCGCGACCCTCATAATAATTGTGATGGGGATGAGTGGCCAGGGCCCGGTAGTAGGCTAAGAGATCCCGGGCATGAAATTCTTCCAGGGAGAAAAACCCCTGGAGACCATAACCGCCCCGCTGTAGAATGAACGTGGCCAGAAGCCTCGCCGTCCGGCCATTGCCGTCATAATAAGGATGGATGGTGACGAACTGATAATGGAGAAGACCGGCCACCAGGGAAACAGGAACCCCGGTCTTCTCCGCCCATGACACCCAGTTGACCAGTTCATTCATCAGCCGCGGAACATCGGAAGCTTCCGGAGGCATATAGACAATCACGACGGATGCAGAATCACGGATCACGTTCTGACCGTCCCGGGAAGGCGTCGGCCGGCTCCGGGGACCGTGTTCCACCCATCCGTGAAGCCGGCGGATCAGATTTTCCGTCAAGGGACGTTTTATTGCAGCCCACGCCTCCACCTTGAGCAGGGCGTCCCAATAATACTTGACCTCCAGGACATCCCGTTCCCGCCCCTGGAACCCTACCTTCCGGTCCTGGATCGCCTGCTCCGTCTCGGCCAGGGTGAGGCGATTGCCCTCGATGCGCGTCGAATAATGGGTCGCGTGGAGACGGGCCTGATGGCGCAGTTTCGCTTCGACGGCGGTTATCAAGGCTGTCTGGCCGATCTTTGTCCGGATGGCCTCGATGTCCATTAGACACCGGACCATATCTGTCGTCACCTGGTATTGCGGCTTCCAAATGGGTTTGACGTTTTTCATGCGTCGACCATCCTGCATCATTTTTCAATGACCATCCGGTTAATATCCGGGGCCACCTTGCTGGTTTTATCGTTTCGAAAAATCGGTTACACGCCCAGATTAATTACAGCCCATGTATCTTATTCATTTCGATAAGAAAGCTATATCAATCGTATTGACATGTCTATTACTTCTTTTCTGGAAAGCGACGTCTCTGATCATTTTCACGCCAGAACTTTACCCCCTTGGGCCGCTCGGTCGAGGACCTCGTCCAGCGTGTTCGTCGTCGCCGTTTCTCACCCGGCAACCATGAAAAACCCCGTTGCCGGAAGGAGGAAGCAGTTTTCCGGGAACGCCTCGGCGGCATCGACATTGAGGACGATCTGGTGGAAGGGGACCCCCAGTCTGGCGGCGAAGTACCTTCCATGGGCGCTGATCTTTTCGTCGCCGAGCTTCGCCTCGATGAGGCAAACCGGATCGCCGTTTTTTACCAGCAGAAAATCCACTTCCCGTTTTTCCCGGTCCCGGACGTAGCGGATCTCGAAATCCCCGAGGCCGGTTTCCGTAAACCTGGCTGCCATTCTCGTCAGCGTCAGGGCGAGAAGGTTCTCGAACCGGAAGCCGGGGTCATCCAGAACGGACCAATCATAAAAGTACAACTTCGCTTCCTTGCTGAGGGAGCGCTTGAGATCCCGGCTCCAGGGGCTGATCGTGAAGACCAGGTAGAGCGCCTTTAGGACTGTAAAATTGTCAAGACAATTTTTGACACGAGTGTAATATTGTCAACGCATTTGGAATATCATACGCCCAAAGGAAGATGATTTGCAAAGCTTCCACCCGAATGAGCGGGGTGGATTGCATGAGGATGCCGATAACCGGCGCGGGTCGTGCAAACTTGCCTATTTTTTTGCCTTCAAGATCTCCTTTACGCGTCGACCGATCTCGGCGGGATTCTTTTCCACCCGAACGCCGGCCCGCTCGAGGGCCTTGAACTTCTCCTCAGCGGTCCCTTTTCCGCCCGAGATGATAGCCCCGGCGTGGCCCATCCGCCGTCCCGGGGGGGCGGTCCGTCCGGCGATGAACGAGACCACCGGTTTTGTCACATTCCCCCGGATGAACTCGGCCGCCTCTTCTTCCGCAGTACCTCCGATCTCGCCGATCATCACGATCGCCTCCGTCTGCGGATCCGCCTCGAACCGTTCCAGGATATCGATGAAGCCGGACCCCACGATCGGGTCCCCGCCGATCCCGACGGAGGTGCTCTGCCCGATCCCCAGGCCGGTCAACTGCCAGATCATCTCGTAGGTGAGGGTCCCGCTGCGCGAGACGACGCCGACGTTCCCCTGTTTGTGGATGAAGTTGGGCATGAAGCCGACCTTTCCTGCGCCGGGGGTCGTGATCCCCGGACAGTTGGGCCCGATCATCCGCGCGCCCGAACCCTTCAGAGCCTGTTTTACCCGGATCATCTCCGCGACCGGAATTCCCTCCGTCATGCAGACGATCAGACCGATCCCCGCCTCGATCGCCTCGAAGATCGCATCCGGTGTGAACGCCGCCGGCGTGTAAATTCCCGACACATTGGCCTGCTGCCTTTCGACGGCGTCAGAAACGCGGTCATACACGGGAATGCCGTCCAGCGCCGTTCCCCCCTTGCCGGGCGTGACACCGGCCACGACCCTCGTGCCCAGCCTCACCGACTCGCGGGTATGAAAGCTCCCCTCCGAGCCCGTGATCCCCTGAACGACGACGCGCGATTGTTCATCCAGCAATATGGCCATCGGGATTTCTCCTCTTGTTTCCTTCCGTTATTTCGTCAAGGATACGGCCTTCTCTGCCGCCTCGTACAGTCCGTCGGCCACTGTGAACCGGAGCCCCGATTCCTGCAGCATCCGCCGCCCCTCCTCAACGTTGGTTCCCTGGAGCCGGACCACCATCGGCAGCCTCATCTCGATGTTCTTTGCCGCCTGGATCAGCCCGGCAGAGACGCGGTCGCACCGGAGGATCCCGCCGAAGATGTTGACAAGGATGCACTTCACGTTCGGGTCGGAGGTCAGGATGCGAAACGCCTTCTCGATTTGCTCCGCTGATGCGCCGCCCCCCACGTCGAGGAAGTTCGCGGGCTCTCCTCCCGCCATCTTGATCATGTCCATCGTCGTCATCGCCAGCCCCGCGCCGTTGACCATGCA
>CAKKRN010000302.1 GCA_919902745.1 Syntrophaceae bacterium
AGCCTCAGTAAATGGGCAATGGAAATGGCCATAAGGAGAATCGCGACAATGGTTGTCACCGGTTTCATGATCGGCTTCCTTTCTATAGAAAAAACGATATGATCATTCCATATCATAATTATCGAGGAAATAACACAAACGATAACAGATTGAAATACTTCATCTTCATCGATGTTGACGTTTTACGGACTGACTGAAGAAAGACTTTTTTAGACACGTACGATTAAACCGGATGAACCAGAATATCGGTTCATCCGGCCGTAGCCGTGGATCAGCCGGTTGCGAATCCCCACTGTCTGGCGCCAGAGTACTTCCGGGTAGCGGGGCGGAACTCCTCCGGGACGCGAGATGCGGTTTCGCCGATCACCTCCATCAGCTGCACCAGAGCCAGATTCAGCATCCTGTCCCGGTCCAGGTCTGCGCGGGTCCGCCCGCGGGTCATGTCAACCGCCTCCCGGGTGTGGTCGAGCATGTGGTGCAGAAACACCATTGGATCATGCCGCGTCATAGAGCACCTCCGCCTCATCAAGGACTTCTTTGCGGAAATACGGACTCAGACAGGCCGGGGTGTTGAGATCCACTTTACGCCCGAGCAGTTCCGACAGTTCGTCCTGCATGGTGATGAATGCCAGCCCTACCCGCACGCCCGGCTCGGATTCTCCTTAAAAGACCATCATGACTCCTTGTAAAACCCTCGGAACATGCGGTTTGTGTTAACCTCTTCCGCAGTTTGCTTTCAGATTCGATGAATCTGGGAGGAATTTTTCGGAATAGTTGAATCACGCGAGGCGTTTTGACGGTTCCGTTTCCGATGTGCCTTCTTCGCCCACTTCCGTTCCCGACAGCAACCATCGGATCAGGTTACGGCGTTCTATCGTTACCTGCTGCCATTGAAGCGGTGTTTCATCTTCATCCAGTGACAACAGCAGGTTTGCTCCTTCCTTTAGATGAACATCGGCCAGGGCAAAGGCCCCCAGTTCCCGCTTTTCATCCTCCGGTGTCAGCATGGCAGTTACCTGGAATTTGTCATATCTGCGCTCTCCAATACCCTGAAGGGCACAAGCAGGTACGATAAAGTCAATCTCCTTGCCGCTGTCATTGGTTCCAAAGAAAACCGTGCCGTTGCGCCTGCGAAGCTCCAGATATACGGCATGCTCAAGCCGCAGAGACAGATTCTCCTCCGGCGGGCGGTACAGGGTGATAAGTCCGGTATCGACGGTGAAATACTTGCGAGTATCGCTAAAGACCCGATTCTGTTTCCAACTGAAGCGGGAAACTTCAAAGAGGGCAAATGCCTTGAGGAGATATGAACAATAGGCGATAACCGTTTCCGGTTTTGTCTTGATACCCATGGCGGCGCAGCGGCGCGACAGGGAGGCGAATGTGCTGACGCTTCCCGCCCCGGCCATCAGGTAGTGAAACAGTTTTTCCAGAAGGGTGACATTATCTACTCTGAAGCGACGGACAACATCATCGAGGATGACCTTGCTGACAATACCGGAGAGATATGACAGCTTTGCTTCAGGCGAGGGTATGTCGAAAACCTCGGGGAGGCCGCCATGATTCAGGAATTCTGTGAAAAGAGCATTGATATCACGCCGCCCACGGAGGTAATCTGCTTTACCGTTCACCTGAACGTTGCGGTATGCCAGAAACTCACGAAAACTGAAGGGCAGCAGGAAAAATTCGATGAAACGTCCAGCCAGGTAGCTTCCCAGTTCAGACGAGAGCAGTTCGGAATTGGAGCCGGTCAGGATGATCTCGGTCTCTTCGCCATCCTTTTCATAGATGGTTCGGATAAAGCGATCCCAATCGGCAACATTCTGGATTTCATCAAAGATGAGCAGTCTCTTGCCCGGACGGGCGGAGAGGCGAAGAAACAGTTCATAGACCTGATTCAGCCGTTCAGGCGTCGTGACTTCCATCAGGCGATAGTCTTCAAGATTCAGATACAGCAGATTTGCCGGATCAATAAGTCGTTCGCGCACAAGGCGACCGGCTACCTGCTGCACCAGAAACGACTTGCCGCTGCGGCGAAACCCGGTGACGATCTTGATGGGGCGTGACCCCATTGCCCCAAGCAGCTTTTCTTCAAGCTCCCTTTTTACCCCCTGTCTGCGCTGAACCAGGCCCTGCCACTCGAATATGACGGCTGCCAGGATATCATTATTCATAATTACAACCCTGTGTAGCGTTTATTTTGATGTAATCATACCCTTGCTGAGTGATAATTACAATATTTATTCCGTTATCCATGTGTGGTTGTGTCGTTTCTGCTTGACGCACAACGGCCTTTCCCCTATATT
>CAKKRN010000303.1:0-16583 GCA_919902745.1 Syntrophaceae bacterium
TTCCGGGAAAAGATCTCGCGGATCTTCGCCGTCATGACGAGCCTCCCGTCGGAATCGATATTGATCTTGCAGACAGCCGAGCGGGCGGCCTCCCGGAGCTGCTCCTCGGGGATCCCGACGGAATCTTTGATGCTTCCTCCGTAGCGGTTGATCGCCTCCACGGCATCCTGCGGGATGGATGAAGAGCCGTGCAGCACAATGGGGAAATCGGGGATCCGCCGTTCGATTTCATGGAGGATGTCGAGACGGATGCGCGGTGATTGGCCCACCTTAAATTTGTATGCCCCGTGGGAGGTTCCGATCGAAATGGCGAGGGAATCGACCCCGGTGCGGGAGACGAAATCCTCCACTTCCTCGGGACGCGTATAGGTATGGCTCTCCGCGGCGACCTCGTCCTCCACGCCGGCCAGGACGCCCAACTCCCCCTCGACGGTAACGTCGTGAAGATGGGCGAAATCGACGACCCTGCGCGTCAGCGCCGCATTCTCTTCATAGGCATGATGGGACCCGTCGATCATGACCGAGGAAAAACCCGATTCGATGCAGGAGACGCAGAGGTCATAGGAGTCGCCGTGATCGAGATGGAGGGCGATCGGGATCTCCCCCAACCCCTTCTCTGCCGCCTCCCGCTTCATCATCTCCACCGCGCCGTGCGCCATATGGCCCAGAAGCGTCCGGTCCGCATAATCCCTCGCCCCTTTCGAAACCTGGATGATGACGGGCGATTGGGTCTCCAGGCAGGAAAGAACAATCGCCTGGAGCTGTTCCATATTGTTGAAATTGTAGGCCGGAACGGCGAATCCCGCCCGTACGGCCACCGCAAACATCACCCGCGTATTGACAAATCCGAGAGATCTGTAATGAATCATCTTCTCCCCTCCTGATGTCATAAATGCCGGTTCGGTGACGCACAACAGACAGGGCGGCTTTCGGCCCCGTCCACCATTTTCTTCAGATTTCCTTCATAAATTGCTATCATAGGTTCGTGGCGACAGCAAGACCTTTCCGTCACCGCATGCGCACATCCCCCTTGACAAAGCGCCATTTTCTTCATAGTGAACAATCGTTAAATCCGCGATGGAAGAAATCATCATGCGCATTCCGAACGAAAAAATGGAGCATGCAGGAGGAGGAAGATGACCGTTAAGATGTATACGCTGAGTACATGCGGCCACTGCAGGGCGGCGAAGCAGTTCATGGGAGAGCACGCGGTTGCCCATGAATTCACCGATGTGGACCTTCTGGCCGGCGATGCGAGGAAATCCACCTTGGATGAGGTCCGCAAATACAATCCGGGATGCAGTTTCCCGACCATTCTGGTTGGGGATAAGGTGATCATCGGTTTCAACGAGAAGGCGCTCCGGGAGGCCCTCGGACTATGAACGCGGAGCAGCTTTACGAGATGCTTCGGAAGGTCCAGGAGCCGAAGGGCTATTTCTTCAATCGGGAGCGCGAAAAGGTCTTCGACCTTCTGGATGGCCTCCTCATCAACCGCGAACGGTACGGATACATGAGCTGCCCATGCCGTCTGGCCTCCGGAAATCGCGACTGGGACCGGGACATCATCTGCCCCTGCATCTATCGCGAGGAGGATCTCCGTGCTTACGGACGTTGCTACTGAAGTCTCTATGTGACATCCTCGTGGAACGAGGACGGGACCGAAGAGCTCTCTGTACCGGAACGCAGACCGCCGGAGATGATCCGCTTTTGACAGGAGCATCTATTTGAGGAGATCGAAATGACGCTGAACTGGGATTTTCCGTATCCCTCTCGCAGGATGCCGGTTTTCGCCCGGAACGCCGTGGCCACCTCGCAGCCGCTCGCCTCTCAGGCAGGACTGCAGATGCTGGTGCGGGGAGGAAATGCGGTCGATGCGGCCCTGGCCGCGGCAATCACGCTCACCGTTGTGGAACCGACGAGCAACGGGGTGGGCAGCGACGCTTTCGCCATGGTCTGGGACGGGAAAGAACTCCACGGTTTGAACGGCTCGGGCCGTTCGCCAAGGGCCTGGTCGCCGGAACGATTCACTGGTCGATCGCGGATGCCCCGGCTCGGCTGGGATACGGTCACAGTCCCCGGCGCCGTGGATATGTGGTCCACACTCTCCCGGAGGTTCGGCAAGCTCCCCTTCCCCGACCTCTTCGATCCGGCCATCCGCTATGCCTCGCAGGGTTTTGTCGTTGCACCGGTCACGGCGGCGAAATGGTCTGAAACCCCGGATCTCTACCGTGATCTTCCCGATTTCGCCGCGGCCTTCCTCCCCGGCGGCCGCGCTCCGCTGCCCGGCGAGCCGTTCCGGCCTCCGGGTCAGGCCGAGACTCTGAAAAGTATCGCAGAAACCCAGGGAGAATCCTTCTACCGCGGTGAATTGGCTTCGCGGATCGTCTCCTGTTCCCGAAATGCCGGTGGCTGCCTGACCGAGGAGGATCTGGCGTCACATCGAACAGAATGGGTGAAGCCCCTCTCCATGACCTGGAACGGCGTCACGCTGCATGAACTGCCGCCGAACGGTCAGGGAATGGCCGTCCTCATCGCCCTCGGAATACTGAAGCACCTCCCCATCGATCTTTATCCGGTCGATTCGCCGGAGAGCCTCCATCTCCAGATCGAGGCGATGAAATGGGCGTTTGACGCAGCGCAGCGCCATATCGCCGACCCCGCCTGGATGACGGTTGAACCCTCCTCGCTTCTGGATGAAACCCTTCTGAAAGGGATCGCCAAAGCGATCCGGATGGACCGGGTTTCCCTGCCCACCGCAGCGATCCCGCATGACGGCGGAACGGTCTATCTGACGGCCGCCGATGAACAGGGGGGGATGGTCTCTTACATCCAGTCCAATTACAAAGGTTTCGGATCGGGGATCGTTATCCCGGGCGCCGGGATCAGCCTGCAGAACCGTGGCGCGGGTTTTACACTGGAAGCGGGGCATCCGAACCGGGTCGCCGGTGGAAAGCGGCCCTACCACACCATCATTCCCGGTTTTGTGATGAAGGAGGGGGCGCCGCTGATGAGTTTCGGCGTGATGGGCGCCCACATGCAGGCGCAGGGTCACCTCCAGATGATGGTCCGGATCTTCGGCGGCCATCAGAACCCGCAGACGGCGGCGGACGCGCCGCGCTGGTATCTCGACGAGGATTCCCGTCTCTCCCTGGAGCCGGGCTTCGGACCGGAGATACGGGAAGGGCTGAAGAAGCGGGGGCATCTGCTGACGGGTGGGGCGCCGAACTCCGTCTACGGCGGCGCTCAGCTCATCTATCGCCTTTCCGATGGCTATTGCGCCGCATCGGATCCGCGGAAAGACGGTCAGGCTGTTGGTTATTAATGGCTCAATGGTTAAAACGTGTTCCTCAAGCCCTCTCTGGCGAAAGGCCGTCAGGGACGGGATAATCGCCGCCTGGCCTATCTGCCTGGGCTATATCGCCATCGGACTGGCCTTCGGCGTGATCGCCGGCAAGGCCGGCCTCCGGCCGCTGGAAATCGGCTTGATGTCGCTGCTCGTCTATGCGGGAAGCTCCCAGTTTATCGCGGCCGCCATGATCGGTGACGGGGCAGGTTTTCTGCCGGTCGTTCTGACCGCCTTTACCGTCAACCTTCGCCATTTGCTGATGAGTTCATCCTTATCCGTTCATCTGCAGAACCTGAGGAGCGCGTGGATCGGTATTTTTGCCTACGGCGTAACCGATGAAAGCTTCGCGCTGAACATGGCACGTTTCCGTGAGGGGAATTGGGACTGGAGAACGGCTATCGTGGTCAATCAGACCACCAACATGACCTGGATCGCAAGCACGATCGCCGGCGGCATCGGCGGTCAGTTTATACCCGCCGGCGCATTCGGTCTCGATTATGCGTTGATCGCCATGTTCATCTGCCTGCTTGTTTTCCAACTCGAGAGACGGCTCCACATCCTTGTGGCCTTGATATCGGGAACGCTCGCCGTCGTCATCGCGCTGCACGTTCCGGGCAACTACCATATCATTGCCGCTTCCGTGGTCGCAGCTACCGCAGGCCTCGGGCTGCGGAAGATGAAATGGTTTCAATCCGATAGAAAGGGACCATGAAACCGGATATCCTCTTCATCGTTATCGGCATGTCTGTGGTTACCTATATTCCCCGGTGGCTGCCCCTCTTCCTTTTTTCGCGCCGTTCCATGCCCGCCTGGCTCAAAGAATGGTTGGATTTTATTCCTGCAGCGATTCTCAGCGCGCTGATCCTCCCCGCCATCCTGACGGGGGGCGATCCGAGACATCTCGATCTATTCAAGCCGGAGTTCTGGGTGACGATACCCACCCTGTGGGTTGCTTTCATGACCAGGTCGCTTGCCGGAACCGTAATCACCGGAATGGGACTCTTCTGGCTCTTCTCCAACATTTTCCGCTGATTATTTCGTCGCGCCCCCCTTTCTTCCGACGGGCAGCCGTGGAGGAGACAGAGGTTCGGTTTCTTTTTTATGATTGACAAGCCTTACAGGAATACCTATCTTACACCCACGTCGAATTCCCAAAGGAGACCCATGCGTTGAATAATCTTTATAAATGCAGGAAAGTTGGTATTTTCATTGAGGAAATATGCCAGGATGCCACCTGTGAATGGCGTTTGAAGAATGAGGCATTTCTCAACTGTACCTGGGTCGCATGCAATTTCGGACCGTTCACCCTGGAAGAAGTTGGCGAAATGATGGGTGTAACACGCGAGCGAATCAGACAGATTGAAGCGAAAGCCCTTAAGAAATTGCAACACAAAAAACGGAGGGACCAGCTCCGCGATTTCGCGTCGCCGGACAACGAATGGGATATGATCTGAGCGTGGAATGATACGCCCCGTTACGGCGATTTGCGTTTTCGGTTTTTCAAGGTTTCCATAAATTCATTCATTTGCTCCTTTCTTTCCGTACCGGAAAAAAGAAGCGCCTCAACATCGCATTCCAGATCAAGGGCCGAACCCTTGTCCAGACGGGGGGCGATGTCGGAGATCTTCTTGACGGCCGCGATCGCTTCGGGCGACCGTCTCGCCAGTTCACGGGCCATGGATTCCGTCTCCGCCATCAATTTTTCCGGTGCGACCACCTTGTTCACGAGACCGATCCGCATGGCCTCCTTGGCGCCGATCGGCTCCCCCAGCATGGTGAGTTCCTTCGCCTTCGCCATGCCGATCCACTGCCGCAGCGGATCGAAGAGGGGGTTGATTCCAAACTTCAACTCCGGATGACCGAAGATGGCGCTTTCCGAGGCGATGATCATATCGCAGACGGTCGCAAGATTGAATCCGCCGCCCAAGGCGAACCCTCCCACAGCCGCAATGACAGGCTTTTTACATCCATAGATTTTCTTCAGATACCGGGCGATGGAACGAAAGTAAACTCGGATTTCCGTATCGGAAATAGACGACATCTCCTTGAGGTCCATCCCCGCCGAGAAGACGTAATCGCCCCCGGTCAGAATGATGACGCGAACCTCCGCGTCCTCCTCCAGTTGAGAAAAACAATCCTCCAATTCCGTTCGCATCTCGCGGGAAACGGCATTCAGTTCGCCGGGACGGTGCAATGTCACAATGGTATAGCCGGCTTTTCTTTCGACCAGAATCGTCTGAAACGTCATGGCAAAATCCTGACGGATGGGTTCCCCGCTCCGATCCCCGGTTTGGATAGGGGACACCTTGCCGCAAGGTGTCCCCTTACGCTTCTATTGAAGCAGATATTGCGCTCCGCGCGACTCCGCCGCCTTCCCCTTGATTTCTTCAACGACGGCGGATGTCATACTGCCCATCAGATATTTCAAGAGGGTTGTCTTTTTCTTCATTCCATGCACGATTTCGGGGCTTCCCTCCATGCCCGACAGCTTGCCGGCAAGCAGAACGGCATCCTGAAGACCGCCCAAGTCATCGACCAATCCCAAATCCCTCGCCTGTCTCCCTGAAAAAATTCTTCCATCGGCTAATTCAAAGATTCTTTGCAACGGGAGCTTTCGGTTCTCGGCGATGGTTCGTACAAACTGATCGTAGATATCGTCCACAATGGCCTGGATCAGTGACCTCTCTTCTGCCGTCATCTCTCGGGCGGGAGAACCGATATCCTTGAATTTTCCGCTTTTGACGACGGAAGAACGGACGCCAACCTTCTTCATAAGCTCTTCGACGTTGGCATAATGCATGACGGCAGAGATGCTGCCGGTGATGCTCCCCGGGTTTGCAACGATCCGGTCCGCGGCAACGGCGATCAGGTATCCGCCGGATGCCGCTACGGAACCCATCGAGGCCACGACCTTCTTCTTTTTCTTCAGTTCGCGAACCGCCTGGTAGATCTCCTGCGAGGGGACCACGCCGCCGCCGGGAGAATCGATTCTCAGGACAACAGCCCTGATTCCTCCATCATCGGCAAACGCGTTGATCTGCTCAATCAGCTCTTCGGCATCGCCAATGATTCCCTCGATCGGGATGATTCCGACCTTCTCCCGCAGGCTAAACGGCCGCCCCGCCCCGCCCAACAGGCCCAAGCCGTACATCGCGATGATAGCTACAAACCCGATGAACACCAACAACGTGATCCCCAATATGACCGGGTGTCTTCTCATACGATGATCTTAGCCGATCTCTCTTTCCGTATCGACGATCTTGACGTCCGCCAAGGCCTGGCTCAGGTTCGAACCGATATTTTCCCTATTGTTGATATATTGATTGACGGAGTGACCCTCCGTACCCGCCTCGAAATCCTTGATGCTCAACCGGATTTTCCGGCTCTTTGGATCAACGTTCTTGACGATGGCGGATACCGAATCCCCGACGGCAAACAATTCGGAAGAAGATTTGACCCGCCGCGAACTCAATTCGGAGATGTGCACAAGGCCCTCGATGCCCTCTTCGATTTCAACAAAGATTCCGAAATCAGTAATGTTGGTTACTTTTCCGGAAACGATCGATCCGGCCGGATATTTCACACTCAACTCTTCCCAGGGATTCTTTTCAATCTGTTTGAGTCCCAGCGAAAACTTCTCATGTTCAACGTCAATGTTCAGCACCATGGCCTCGATGGTCTGACCCTTTTTGAACATCTCGGAAGGATGCTTCACCCGTTGCTTCCAGGAAATGTCGGACATGTGGATGAGACCATCGATCCCCTCTTCGACCCCGACAAAAATTCCGAAATTGGTGACGTTGCGGATGACCCCCGTGATGACGCTTCCCTCGGGATATTTCTGCTTCAACGTTTCCCAGGGATTGGCGGTGGTCTGCTTCAGGCCCAGGGAGATCCTTTTGGTCTCGGTGTTGATATCCAGAACCATCACCGGGATACGCTGGCCTACCGACAATACCTTGGAGGGGTGCTTGATTTCCCGAGTCCAGAACATCTCCGACACATGGATCAATCCTTCGACCCCGGGTTCAAGTTCTACGAAAACGCCATAGTCCGTAAGATTGACGACCCGCCCTTCGATGAGGGAATGGATCGGGAATTTATCCTTGATCGTCTCCCAGGGGTTTTCAGCCAACTGCTTGAGACCCAAGGCCACCCGCTCCTTCTCCCGATCAAAGGAGAGCACCTTGACACGAATCTTCTCTCCCTTGGAGAAATGATCGGAGGGGCGTGTGATTCGGCCCCAGGAAATGTCCGTCACATGAAGCAAACCGTCGATGCCGCCCAGGTCGATGAAGAGACCATAGTCGGTGATGTTCTTGATCACCCCCTCGACAATCTTCCCCTCTTCAATATTCTGGAGCGTTTCCAGCTTTTCGGCCTCTCGATCCTTTTCCAGGATTGTTCGGCGCGACAGGACCACATTGTTTCGTTTCCGATCATACTTCAAAATATTGAACTCAAAGGACTGACCGACATAGCGGTCAAGGTCTCGAACCGGGCGGATATCCACCTGGGACCCGGGTAGAAAGGCGGGAATGCCGATATCCACGGAAAGCCCCCCCTTCACCCTTTCAATGACCGTTCCCTTGACGGGGGTATTCTGCTCACAGGCGAGCTTCACATCATCCCAAATCTTGATTTTGGCGGCTTTGTCGCGTGAAAGGACAAGGTTTCCATCCTGATCCCGTCGATCGACAAGAACCTCGATCTCATCCCCGACGTTGAGGGTGATATTACCCTGATCATCGCGCAGTTCCCTTGCCGGAATATATCCCTCCGTCTTCCATCCGACATCGACCATGACGGTGTCCGCGTTGATCTGCACCACCTTGCCGGTTAAAACGCCGCCCATTTGAACGGATTGCAGGCTCTGTTCGTAAAGCTCCTTGAAGCCGAAACTCTCTTCCTGACCCTGGGAAGAATCGCCGGGGATCTCCCCTTTCGTTTCTTCTCCTGTTTCCTTGCCTGCTTCCTGATTTGAGATTAAGTTATCATCGTTACCCATTCAACCCATACCCCCTGAAAGATTTTGGTTTTATAAACTGTCGTTTTTCTAACACACCGATTATAAAATATCAAGCGAATTCAGGTAAAAAAACTGTGATCTGGGGGTCATTCTGAAAAGGGTTACACAAGCGGGCAGAACCTTTCGATCACGGCGATCATGATTTCTACCACTTGAGATACGGATTTGTCAGAGGAATCGATCACAACGGCATCCGTGGGTACGGCAAGAGGGGCAACGGAGCGCTCACGGTCCTGACGGTCACGGCGGATCAGGTCGTTTTCAATATCCTTCAGAATGACCGGTTGCCCCTTTTCAACCAGTTCAAGATATCGCCGGTTCGCCCTCACCTCAACCGATGCATCCAGAAAGAATTTGATCTCGGCCTGTGGAAAAACGACGGTCCCCATATCGCGGCCTTCTGCAACAACCCCTCCGACCGCGGCCATCTCCCGCTGGACAGGAAGGAGGTGCTTCCGAAGCAGCGGAATCGCGGAAATTTTCGAGGCGAGCAGACCGATTTCCTCGGTTCGGATCTTTTCCGACACATCTTCGCCATCGACGAGAACACGGAATCTCCCCGCCTCATTTTTCAATGAGATCTTCATCTTCCGCCATATGTCGGCAATCCCCTGCTCCGTACCGTCCCAGCCCTCGCATTTCAGTCTGTACGCGAACGCCCGGTAAAGGGCGCCGGTATCCAGATAAAAGAAAGAGAGGCGGGACGCGAGGAGTTTGCTGATCGTACTTTTGCCGGCGCCGGCCGGGCCGTCAATCGTGACGACGGGACGTCTATTCATGGGGCCACTTTCCTCTGCGAACTCATTATTATCATGATTCGCTCATCATCGCCGTCTCCCGTTGGCTTCCATCCGATACCGGCGGATTTTCTCTTCGAAAGGGCCGCCTTCGCGCCACATGTAGCAACTGTTCCGAAGAATGGAACCGTCCGTTTTGGGCAGCGGCGGGGTTTTCCCTTCCCGTACACGGCTGACCAGGGTCCACAACCCTTGAACCGCAGCGGAGCTCATCGCCAGAAGCAGATTGGTCAGGTGAAGGCATCCTTCGGCTTTGCCCAATAGATCCCTGATCTCATTCGTGAATCCGGGTCTGATGAAACGACCGGTGAGTTTTTGCATCCTCTGCTGGATTTCACGACAGCCGGCATCCGGCACAACCGGCATCTCCGTCTTCAGCGAAAGGATCTCCATACGGGGAAGGGAGAGTTCCATGGTGAGGGTGACATGATGCATAGGACCCGCCTCGCGTCGTTCATTCACTGCATGAATCATGAAGGGAAAGAGCCTCTCGTCGAGTAAACTGCCTTCAACGATCAGCCGGTCCTCGTCCGTTTCGTAGCAATTCACCGTAATTTTTCTGGTGTGAATCAGCTCCTTTTTCAATGCTCCGCCCCCATTTTTTTCGGGTCTATACCATACACAACCCTATCCCACAAGCTGGCAACAGCAAAAAAGATTCCGCCTCGTAACCCATTATGACGATGAAAAGCTGCCGTAAATGTGAATATTGATTGCATCGCGGAAAAAGGGTAGGATGCCATTGTGGCAGTAAAATAGTTTCAAGGAGAGGTTCAAAGCGATCCATTGATGTTGCATACAAATCATACGGCCCCCAAATGGGTTCTGCTTTTTTTCTTGCTCTGGCTGCTTGCGGGCAGCATGCCGCGAACGGCCCTGGCTTCCTTCACACTCGAAGATGAAAAAAAACTGGGAAAGGAATTCTACGATAAACTTGGGAAGGGCCATTTTATTCTGCAGAATGAACGGGCGAACACCTTCCTGACCCTTTTGGGCGAGCGGATCCTCGCGCACAGCGACAAGGCTCCTTTCGCGTTCAAATTTTCAATCATCCGGAGCTCAGCAATCAACGCGTTTGCCACACCGGGGGGATATGTTTACGTCAACCAGGGCCTGATCAACCTTGTTGAAAATGAAGGCGAACTTGCCTCGGTTCTCGCGCATGAAATCGCCCATGTCAACGGCCGGCATATCGCGGAAATCGTAGACAAGTCCCAGAAAATCAACATCTCGACGCTGGCAGCCGTCCTTGCCGGCGCGTTTCTGGGAGGCGGAGGGGAACTGACCGCGGCGGTAACCAGTTTTTCCGTTGCCGCGGCGACATCCCTTTCTCTGAAGTACAGCCGCGAACATGAGGAATCGGCCGACCGGATGGGTCTCACCTATCTCGCTGCCGCCGGCTATGACGGCAAATCCATGCTCGCTTTTCTGAAGATCATGAAACGTTATGAGTATTACTCCAATACCATCCCCTCCTATTTTTTGACCCATCCCGGAACCGATGAGAGGAGCCATTACATCGACGCCCTGCTCCAGACAACACACCGCCAGGGGGGGGCGGATCAGATCATCGGGGGTTTGCGGCGGATACAGACCATTCTGCTTCTTGACGGAAAGCCGCCCGATGCCAATATTCACCATTTTCTGAAGGCGCTGAAGGATCATCCGGATGATACGGATGCCCTCTACGGTCTGGCGATAACCGAGGACAAATTGGGAATGGTCACGGAGTCTCTCGAACATTTCCGGAAAGCCGTCCGCCTTGCCCCGGATGACCCGGATATTCTTCGGGATCTGGGAATCACCTTGTTCAAGCTTGGACAATTCGATGAAGCCCTCAAGAATCTTCGCCGCGCAACCGAACTCCAGGGCAACGACCTGAATTCAAACCTTTACCTCGGGAAGACCCTGTTGGCCCAGGGTGATATGCCAAACGCGCTCCGCCTGTTCAAGAAGTTGGAGGAACGACGTCCGGATGATCCGGAAATCTACTACAACCTGGCTACGGTTTACGGGAAGACAGGAGGGGTCGGCGATTCACATTACTATTTCGGTCTCTATTTCAAGAAAAAGGGAAAGGTGGACAGTGCCCTCTTTCACTTCAAGGCAGCCCTGAAGGAATTTTCCCAGAATCGTCCGAAAGCCAAAGAGATTAAGAAGGAAATCGATTCACTGATACGTTGATCTTCTTGCAGAACCTGTGCCTGACAAATAACGCCGTTTCCCACCTGACGTCCGACCTCGGCAATCTGTGCGATGAACGGCGCCCTGTCTGAGCGCGGGGGCGGTCGACTATACGCCGGTAAAATCGATCTGATGTGGGCTCAGTTCACGATGGGCATAGTCCAGAGGAATCCCCTCCCTTTGAAACAGGGTAAAAAGGTCCGGATCGATGTGCCCGTCTTTCACCATCATCGCCAGGATATACATGGCTTCGGAAAGGGTTTTCCCCTTTTGGTAGGGTCTGTCCTTGGCCGTCAGCGCCTCGAACACATCCGCCAGGGCCAGGATCCTGGACTGAAGGGAAAGCTGGGTGGCGTTGAGGCCTCTTGGATAGCCCCTGCCGTTCAGTGTTTCATGGTGGGCAGCCGCATAATCAGGCGCATGTCTCAGCTTTTTGGGGAAAGGCAATTGTGAAAGAATCTTGTAGGTCATCGCGGCATGATTCTGGATGATATCCCTTTCCTTCGCAGACAGGGTCCCTTTGCGGATATTCAGGTTTTCAACCTCCTCGGGCAAAAGAAGAGGCTCCTTTTTCCCATCCAACTCCCAAGTCCTCAGGGCGATCGTCCTGATCCTGTCCATCATCTCATCCGACATCAGTTCGCTTCCACGGTTGGCCTCTGACAAAAACCGGAATTCCTCCCGGAGGGTGGTTTCCAACTCATCATTCTCTTCGGTTGCCGCCGATTCGGGAAGGTTCTCCTTGTTCAGATTCCTTAGCATGGTCTGCAGTCTGTACAATTCAAACCGGAGCCGCAGGAGCTCGATCCGGTCAAAAATGGTTTCCAACTTTGTCGCCTTGTCAACCACATACTCTGGTGTCGTAATCTTTCCCACATCATGGAGCCAGGCAGCGATCTGCAGTTCTTTAAGCTGATCGTCCGAAAACTTGTGATCCGCCAAGGGCCCCTCCGTCGTATCATTGATTTTGCGGGCAATGTCCATCGTCAGGTCGGCCACGCGGCGGACATGACCCCCGGTATAGGGCGACTTTTCATCGATGGCGGTCGCAATAGCGCGGATGAAGGCTTCCATCAGGGCTTCAAGGTCGTGAATGAGGCGATTGTTTGAAAGGGCGACTGCGGCCTGGGAGGCGAGGGATTCGGTCATTTCCCGGCATTCGGCGGAAAAGGAAACAACCTCGCTGCGTTCTTCATCTCGTGCATTAAGCAACTGCAGAACGCCGATGATATCATTTTCATGGTTTTTCATCGGGACCACGAGCATCGATTTGGAGCGGTACCCCGTCTGGGCATCGAAATTTCTGGTCCCCTGGAAGTCAAAACCCTCCGCATCATAGACATCGGGGATATTGACGGTATTTCCGGTCAACGCGACATGAGCGGAGACATTTTCGTGGTTGGGCGATCCATCGGCATTTTGCAGCTGGACCGGTTTCCAGGTGATCTTCCCCCCGGTTCCCCCCATTCGGACATGGAGGGTCTCCGTCTGCACAATGGCAAATTGCAGCTCGGTTTCATCGTCGGACATGATGTAGAGGGTACCGCCGTCGGCGCCGGTGAATTCCCTCGCTTCTTCGATGATCATTTCGAACAGACGCTCGATATTCCGCTCTGCGGAAAGCGCCGTACCGATCCGAGTCAGCCTGCGGATCTGTTTTAGTTGATTTTCGCTGAATTTCCGAGTCTCAGCCTCACCGCACCTGTTGTGATGGTTGAGAGGCGTACCGCCCGTAGGACCGGGGAACTCTTTCCCCTTTCCGTCCATATTTCACCTGCTTTCTGCCTTTGAACCGTCCAAACGCAACCTTCGGCGATCACATTATGAAGCCTTCCGGACTTTTAAGTCAACGGATAATGATCCGGAGGCGTTTACTTTCCAATATTTTTTTAATGGCGGCAAATTCTTCAGTAGAATATGACGACTCAGACAAAAATTGATTATCCAGGGTTTTCTTGGGCATAAAGGGTTGCAGGACATACAATTGCGCCTTCTTCAGCATTCTCGCGGTTGCAATCAGATCTTCTTTGTCGAGCTGAGAACGGACGACGGTTGTCCGGAATTCATGTTCGATTCCTGAAGATGCAATCAGTTCTATGCTTCTCCGGATCTTAGCGGTTTCAACATCGGCTTTTGCAATTTGTCCATATTTATGGAGGGGGCCCTTGACGTCCATGGCCAGATAGTCGACCCATCGTCCGCGGATCAACCTCTCTAACATGGTCGGCTTCGATCCGTTGGTATCCACCTTGACGAGATACCCCATTTTTTTTATTTGCTGCAGAAATCGTTCCAAATCCGTCTGTAGCGTAGGCTCCCCGCCAGTCACGGTGACGGCTTCCAGTTTGCCACGCCTCCTTTCCAGAAAAGAGAACACCTCCGTCTCGGGCAGAATCGGCCCGTATTGAGCGGGGTCGACCAGCTCCGGGTTGTGACAGTACGGACAACGGAAGTTGCATCCCTGGGTAAAGACGATAGCGCTGATTCGACCGGGGTAATCGATCAGCGAGATTTTCTGAAATCCCCCAATCCTCATCTTATTAAAACCTGTATTCTTTTCTGAGGTCGAACTCCGCTTGCTTTCCTTTGTTCCATTGCTTGACCGGCCTGAGATATCCCACCACACGGGAGTAGATCTCGCAGGCCTCTTCACAGGTCGGACAGGTCGCTACCTCCCCGTTCAGATAACCGTGCGATGGGCAGATGCTGAAGGTGGGGGTAAAGGTCAGGTAGGGGAGATGATAATGGGTGCAGATCTTCTTGATCAGGGTCTTCACGGCCCGGGGATCGGAAATCCGCTCACCGGCAAAGGTGTGGAAAACCGTCCCGCCGGTGTACTTGGACTGGATCTCGTCCTGCAGATCGAGGGCCTCAAAGACATCATCGGTAAAGTTGACGGGAAGTTGCGTGGAATTCGTATAGAAGGGTTCCGCCTGTCTCGTCCGGCAATTTTCCTCATTGGCGCAGAGGATCTCCGGATATTTCTTCTTATCGATCCTGGCAAGACGATAGGAGGTCCCCTCCGCCGGCGTTGATTCCAGATTGTAATTGTTTCCCGTCTCCTTCTGGAAGAGGACCAGATGGTTGCGCATGAAATCGAGGACCTTTTTCGCAAACCGCTGCCCTTCCGGGGTCGTGATGTCCTGACCGAGGAGGTTGAGGCAGGCCTCATTCATCCCCACAAGGCCGATGGTGGAAAAATGGTTCTTCCAGTATTCGCTGAACCGCTGCTTGACATTCCGGAGGTAGTGTTTCGTATAGGGATAGAGGTTCCCGTCGGTGAATTTCTCCAGCACCTTTCTCTTGACTTCAAGGCTCTCTTTGGCCGTGGCCATCAATTTCTCAAGCCGCCCCATGAACGCCTCTTCCGTATCGGAGAGATAACCGATTCGGGGCATATTGATGGTAATCACCCCGATGGAACCCGTCAAGGGATTCGAACCGAACAGCCCCCCTCCCCGTTTGTGCAGTTCCCGATTGTCGATCCGCAGCCGGCAGCACATGCTTCTGGCGTCTTCCGGATCCATGTCCGAATTGATGAAATTGGAAAAATAGGGCACGCCATATTTTGCGGTCATTTCCCAGAGGCCTTCGAATTTCGGGTCATCCCAGTTGAAATTCTTTGTGATGCTGTAGGTGGGGATCGGAAAGGTAAAAACGCGCCCCTTTGCATCGCCGTCGGCCATCACCTGGAGAAAGGCCTTGTTGAAAAGGTTCATCTCCTCCTGAAATTCCGCATAGGTCTCCTTCTGAGGTTCGCCACCGACAATGACGTTCTTGTCGGCATAGTAGCGGGGCGCCGTGATATCCAGCGTAACATTGGTAAAGGGCGTCTGGAAACCCACCCGGGTTGGGACATTGATGTTGAAGATGAATTCCTGGAGCGCCTGCTGGATCTCCTGATAGCTCAGCTTGTCGTAACGGATAAAGGGGGCGAGCAGCGTGTCGAAATTGGAAAAGGCCTGCGCCCCGGCCGCCTCTCCCTGAAGGGTGTAGAAGAAATTGACCACCTGGCCCAGCGCGCTGCGGAGATGCTTGGCCGGTTTGCTCTCCACCTTGCCGGAGACGCCGCGGAATCCCTCCATCAGAAGATCGAACAGATCCCAGCCCACGCAGTAGACCGAAAGCAGGCTGAGGTCATGGATATGGAAGTCTCCCTCCGTATGCGCCCGACGGATCTCCGGAGAATAGATCTCGTTGAGCCAGTAGACCTTGCTGACCTCGGAGGAGATGTAATTGTTCAACCCCTGGAGGGAATAGTCCATATTGCTGTTTTCGTGAATCTTCCAATCCATCTTTTTGAGATACTGATCGACAAGATCCACCTCCATCTTGTTGGTGATTTCCCGGAGACGGGCATGCTGCTCGCGATAGATGATGTAGGCCTTCGCCGTCTTTCGATACGAGGACGAGAGGAGAACCTCCTCCACGATGTCCTGAATTTCCTCAACCGTCGTGATCCGGCTGTCGAAGATCTTTTCCGCCAGATTCAGAACGCGGATGGTCAGTGTTTTTGCGACAGCATGATCAAATTCACCGCTTGCCGCGCCGGCCTTGGCGATGGCGTTGGTGATCTTCTCCGCGTTGAACTTCAGCAGGCGGCCGTCCCTCTTCTTGATTTTTGCGTGCATGGAGAGCTCCTCTTCCTTATGATGATTTCATATAACCGCAAACCTGTTCATAACCGCAACATATTGGGGTCGGGTTTTGTAATACTACTATATATTGATATGGTCAAGCGGAAATTTCAAAAAAAATGATATGGCTTTTTTACAGAACCGTGGGACTTGCCTTTCGAAGATCGGAATTGTATATTCATCAAACGCTGCGGAAATCCATCCACCAGAAAGAAAGGCCAAGAGCAATGGATGTCGATGAATTAAAGAGAATGCATTTCAAGGGCTTCATGGCCGAGGAGGAGGCCGTTCGTCTGTATGAACTGGCAAGGGAGGCTTCCGTCCGCGGCCCCTGCCTGGAGATCGGCAGTTATTGCGGCCGTTCGGCCGCCTATCTGGGGATGGGATGCAAAGAGAAAGGGGGAATCCTCTTTTCGCTCGACCATCATGAGGGTTCCGAGGAGCAGCAGCCCGGGCAGGAGTACTTCGACCCGGAGCTCCTGGATCCGGCTACGGGGCGAATAGATACCTTCCCCGCCTTCCGAAAAACGATCCGTAATCTTTCCCTTGAGGATACGGTCGTTCCGCTCGTCTCCCGTTCCGCGGTCGTC
>CAKKRN010000303.1:16683-22210 GCA_919902745.1 Syntrophaceae bacterium
CCGGCCTTCTCACCGACCGCTCAAGAACAAGTTGGGCCAATATCCGCGGCTGATTCCGATTTCATCGGCGGATGGTCGACGCGGTTGTTGTGCGTCCAGTGCCAGAGGCATTCTCCACCGGAGATCGCGGGGCGGACGTACCCTTTCTCGACGAGTCCCCGGATGGTTCGGCAAACCATTCCACCATCGACGCCTGTGGCTTTCACGATCCGCCGGCAGAGCTCTTCCTGGAGAAGCTCCGTACTTTCGGTGGAATCCGGCGCCGGAATGGCGCCCCACTTTTCGATCAGATCTTCGGATAGCAGGCGATAGACCAGCTTCATCCGGAAATGACCTTCAACCTGCATGTCGACCCCCGGCGCATTGGTTCGGTCATGGTATCCCTGAACCATCTCCTCCCAGACCTTTGCGATCTCCGATTCGAAATCCGCTACGAACCGGTTCATCTCCTCCGGAGAAAGGGCGGAGGTCCGAACGATGGCGCTGTTCGCGTCATACCGGGTCCAGTCGTCGGTCAGGATTTCCAGATCGTACTTTTTCACCTCCTCGCGGACCGTCGTACCCGGAAAGGGGGCGAGGAAATGATAGCCGTACAGCGAGCCGAGCCCGGCGGCGAACTCCCCCGTTTCCCGGAGAGTGTCCGCCGTTTCGCCGGGCAGGCCGACGATGAAGGAGGTGTGGGCGATGATTCCCGCCTCCTGGCAGAGGGATACCGCATGCCGGACCTGATCGAGCGTGATCCCCTTGCGGATCAACTTCAGCATCTCCGGATTTCCCGTCTCAACGCCGAAGCTCACGCTGTCGCAGCCCGACTCGCGCATCAGCTTCAGGGTTTCCAGGTCGACGGTATTCACGCGGGCGAAGGCGCTCCACCCAAACCGGATGCCGCGGCGGAGGATCTCGTCGCAAACCTCTTTCACCTTCCCGCGGCTGGAGACGAACAGGTCGTCCGCCACGTTGATCCGGTCGATGCCGTAGGAGAGGATCTCCGAGATCTCGTCCACAACCAGCGAAGGATTTCTCAGACGGATCTTCTTCCCGACCATGCGGCGTCCGAGGCAGAAGATACAGGAATAGGGACAGCCGCGGGAGGTTATGATGCTGATCGGATAACCGAGAGCCTGATAGCGGGAGAGCGGGAGGAGATGACGCGCCGGGAGGGGCAGGGTATCGAGATCGTCGATGAAGGGCTGCGGCTCATTGATGACGACACGGCCGTTACGCCGGAAGACCAGCCCGCGGATCTCTCCCCATTTTTCGGGATTTAGACCCTCGGCCATCAATTCGGCTATGGTTCTCTCCCCTTCCCCGGCAACGATCAGATCGATCCCGGGATAGTCGTTCAGCGTCCGTTCGGCGGAGAAGGATACATGCGGTCCTCCCATCAGGGTGATCAGCGATGGTCGATGCCGCTTGGCCTCACAAACGATCTCCGCAGCACCCGGGAAATTGAGCGTTACGGAGCTCCCGCAAAAAACATCAGGGCGGAAGGCGTCGATCTGCGCCCGCAGTTTTTCCGGCGTGTACCGGCTGACGATATAATCGAAGATCCGCACCTCGGCGCCGGCCGCTTCGAAGGCGGCGGCGACATAGGTCACGCCGAGCGGCGGCGCGGGCGCCTCTTCAAGGGGATAGGGCGGTGCGACAATGGCAACTCTCATCGGCAGTTCTCCGGTATTGATGAACCCGAAAAAGTCCAAAATCTCCTCCCCCTTGATGGGGGTAAATAATCTTCCCTCCCCCTTGATGGGGGAGGGTCAGGGTGGGGGTGAAAATCAGCGCCGGTCAATCCCCCCTTCTGGGAAGGATGAGCGACCGGAGCCAACCCAGCCAGGTGTTGTCCTTCATGAAATGACGGTCGATCTCTTCGAACTGGGCGGCGAGCGCCCCGGGATCGGCCAGCCAGTCGGCGCGCGTCTTCACCGGCCTGTCGGCATCGAGATATTTTACGACGGCTGCCGGATTTCCCGCGGCGACTGCATTGGCCGGGATATCGCGGACCACCACGGCGCCGGCGCCGATGATGCTGTTCTCTCCGATCCGGACCCCCTTGCAGACGATGGCGCTATCCCCGATCCAGACATTGTCTCCGATATGGACCGGAATGGTATGGCCGATCGGAAGGCTCCGGTCGTAAACGCCATGCCAGTCCGAATCGGTCACAAAGGCCCCCTGGGCGAGCATGCAACTCTCCCCGATCACGATCTCCGTGGCGGCGCTGATCCGGACGCCGGGACAGATGAGACAGCAGTTTCCAATCTCGATTCTCCCCTCCCCCCCCAGCGCGGACCAGACGGTCAGCCGCACTTTCCGATCCGGCGTGGCGATCACGGTGGCATGGCTCCCTAAGGTAACCGGTCCGCCGAAGATCTCGACATGCCAGGGTTTCATGAAGGTGCACCCCCGGCCGAGACCCTCAAAATGGGGGCGGAGAAATCTCTCCGCGTACCACTTCTGAAAAATCAGATCGAGGCGCTTGAGGATGTAGGGGCGATGATCTCTCCGCACGGAAATCAACCTCCGGATCTTTCAAGGGCGGGTGTGCGCCGATCGAAGACCATACCCGCAAACGATTCTTTGCCGGACGTGAGATGGGGATTCCTCTCCCAGAAGCCATGGCTGAAGAGCCGCCCGGCCGGCGTGATGTCGTGGAGGGCGTCGTAAGCGAGAAGCACCGCCGCCGCCGTCCAGGAGGTTTTTTCCTCCGGCCAGATCACGCCGTCCGGAAAAGTCACCCCCATCCAGTAGGCGCCGTCATCAAATCTCTTGTCGCAGATCCAGTTGAAGACGATAGCGGCCCTATCGCGATCCCCCATCGCCGCCAAGGTCAAGACCAGCTCCGCTGCCTCGGCCGTGGTCACCCACGGCTGATCGCAGACACAACGGACCCCCCAATCGGGAACAACGAACTTTTCCCAGGAGCGGTCGATTCGGTTCCGGGCTTCGGCACCCTGAACGGCGCCGCAGAGGACAGGGTAGTACCAGTCCATCGAATATCGCGCCTTCATCATGTTGAACAGGCTTGGGCGATGGCGGATCGACTCTCCGAGCCTCTTCAGGGCCGATTGCCAGTCCGAACGTTTTTTCCCCAGAAGGGAAGCGACGGCGATCGCACACTTGAGGCTCATATAGACCGAGCTGGAACCGGTCAGCAGGGCCATCGGATCGACCACCCCCTCGCTGTTCCTGGCCCAGGCGATCTCGCCGGTAACCGCCTGAAGGCCGACTGCGTAATCGATTCCCGCCTTCAATGTCGGCCACAACCGGCGAAGAAAACGGAGCTCATGTGTGATGAGGAAATGATGGTAAACCCCGGCGGCGATGTAGGAAGAGACGTTGCTGTCGCGGGTCTTGTCCTCCGGAACGCTATCCCTTGTTGCCGACCACCAGCTCCCGTCAGGCAGTTGCGTCGATTCCATCCAGCGATAGGCCAGCTCCGCCTCCCGGAGGCGTCCGGCGACGCTGAGTCCCATCGCGCTTTCCACGTGATCCCAAGGGTCGGTCTTGCCGCCGACGGACCAGGGGATTTCTCCATTCGGTTTCTGCACGCCCGCGATAAAGTCCGCGATGGCGTCCACTTCGACTGGGGATTGGACAAGACCTTGCGAAAGGGGAAGTTCCATCAGCGGCATCCTTTTTTCAGGTAGAAGATCATGCTCTTGCCGATCAGGGGATTCAGTATCCGATCGATCATGGCCGTCAGCGGGGGATGCCGGATGATGTCCCATTCAAGGAATTTCCGGTACGCCCTGACCAGCGGAAAGGCTTCATTCTTGTGTCCCACGAGGCATTTAAGCCACCAATAGGGCGTATGAAGACCATGCCGGTAGCGTATTCGCCGGCAGCGTGTACCCGCCGCCGCCAGCAGGCGGAGCAGCTCCCCTTTCTTATAAATCCGGATGTGGCCGCCGGGCTCGTGGTGATAGGCCGACGAAATCGCCCAGCAGATCCTCTCCGGAAGAAAGCGTGGAACGGTGACGACCAGGTCCCCGCCCGGCTTGAGGACCCGGACCAGCTCCGAAACGGCGGTCCGGCTCTCCTCGACATGCTCCAGGACCTCGGAACAGACCACCACGTCAAAAACGCCTTCGGCGAACGGGAGTTTCGTGACATCGGCCCTGGAGATCAGCCAGCGGCCACGCGATTCACGCGCCATCAGGGAGAGATATCCGCTCGCCTTGCAAAGATCATCCCATCCGAGATCCACACCGGCAACCTCAACGCCGTCTGTTCGAAACGCTTCGCAGAGATGCCGGCCTCCTCCGCAGCCGGCGTCAAGAACGCGCATCCCCGGCCGCAGCGGGATCTGCTTAAAGTCGACGGTGAGCATCCATAGCCTCCCGGTAGACCTCCACGGTTTTCTGCGCGGCATGCCGCCAGGTGAGTGAATTTTTTACCCGCGCCAGTCCCGCCTCACCCAGACGCCGGCGCCTTTCCGGATCATTCAGAAGGGCAAGGATGGCCTCCCGCAGCGCCGACTTGTCCGCCGGCGGAACCAGGATTCCGGCATCCCCGACCACCTCGGGCAGGGCGCCGCCCGAGGTGCTGATCACCGGCACGCCGCAGGCCATCGCCTCGCCGGCCGGCATGCCGAACCCCTCATAGAGGGAGGGAATGACGGCCATGGTTGCCTCGGCGTAATGGCGGGCGAATTCTTCATGAGGGATCCGCCCGGTAAATCGGACCGTATCGCCAAGGGAAAGTTCCGCGACCAGCCGTTGGATCACCCCATCCGTTTTGGGTTTGCCGATCACCACAAGACGGATCTTTCTTTCCCGGCGGATCTCCGCCACCGCTTCCAGAAGATAACGGAGACCTTTCAGCGGGGTATCGGCGCTGTTCGTCACCAGGATCTGGTCATCCGCCCTCTTGATTCCGTTCAGCGGGTAAAAGCAGTCCAAATTGATCCCGTTGGGAACCACGCGGAACCGTTCGGCGGGAATCCGGAATTCCCGTCCGATGTCCGCCCGGGAACAGTTGGAAACCGTAATGATATGCGAAATGCGTCTTGAAACCCGCTTCTGCATGGTTAAAAACGCATACCAGCGTCTCGCCTTCATTCTGCGCAGCCAGCCTTCCGCCGCCCCGATCTCCGCATCGCGATCCACGGTAATCGGATGGTGGATGGTGGCCACCGTCGGATAGCCGCTCGCTGCAATGCCGAGAAGGCCGTAGGAGAGGCTCTGGTTATCGTGGATGATATCATATCCGTTCCGGCCCCTGCACAGATGGCGGTGGGCACGGAACCCAAATGTGAAGGGTTCCGGGAATCCCCCGGAACACATGCTTAGAAATTCGAACTGATTGATCAGCGAGGAGAGATCCCGGATATTCGTGACCTTGAAAAGATGTTCCGGGTTGTACAGGTCAAGACCGGGGATTTTGTAAAGGGCGATGCCTTCATCGAGCTCCGGATAGGGAGGACCAGACAGGACATCGACCTCATGGCCGAGTTCTTTCAGAGCCCGGCTCAGGTATTGGATATAAACCCCCTGCCCCCCGCAGGTCGGATTCCCCCGGTAGGTCA
>CAKKRN010000304.1:0-2187 GCA_919902745.1 Syntrophaceae bacterium
AGCCGCCCGATCAGGACCGCCAGATCCTCTCCACCGAGATGACCCCTCGCAACTTTCGGATCGCAGCGGAAATTTTATTAAACTGCTTGAGATTGTTAACATTGACACCGAAATGACAGGTAGCCTGACCGTCCGGCGCGGTATTGATCTCCGCGTGGTATATGTTGACGTCCAGAGAGGAAATCGCGGTGCTGATATCGGCCAGGATGCCCTTGCTGTCGTGGCAGACGATTTTCATCTGCACCGGATATTCACGCTTTTCGCGAACATCCCACTGCACATTCACCAGCCGCTCGGGATCCATATCCGGCACATGGATGCAATTGGCCGTATGAACGGTGATTCCTCTCCCCCGCGAAATATAACCGACGATCTCATCTCCGGGGATCGGATCGCAACACTTCCCAAACCGGACCATGATGTCCTCGATCCCGGCCAGCGACACGCCGATCGGTTCCGTCTCCGGACCTTTTTTTCGCGTCTTGTCAACCGGTTCGTCTTTCTTGACCTCTTCTTCCGGAAGAAAATGATGAACGACATGCTTGGGCGACACCCTTCCGTAACCGACGAAGGCCAGCAGATCCTCCAGGGATTCGGTATGGAGTTCTTTAAATACCACCTGCATTTCAGATGATTTCGAAATTTGGCCGAATTTCAGGTGGTGTTTCTTGAACTCCTTCTCCAGAAGATCGCGGCCGAGGGCTACGCTCTTCTTGCGCTCTTCGGTCTTGACCCAGTTCCGGATCTTCGCCATGGCGCGGGAGGTCACCACATATTTCAGCCAATCCTTGCTGGGATGGTGGCCCGTCTGGGTAATGATTTCGACCCTGTCCCCATTCCGCAGTTGATATTTCAGCGGAACGATGCTCCGGTTCACCTTGGCGCCAATGCACTGATTGCCGATATCCGTATGGATGCTGTAGGCGAAATCGATGGGGGTCGCCCCCTTAGGAAAGGATCTCACATCCCCGTTCGGGGTAAAGACGTAAACCTCCTCGGGGAACAAAGCCACTTTCAGATTGGACATGAACTCGCGGGGATTCTCGATCTCCTGCTGGGCATCCAGCAGATCCCGGAGCTTCTTGATCTGATTATCATCGGGGGAAAAGGACCCCCCTTCCTTGTATCGCCAATGGGCGGCGATCCCCCCCTCCGCCCAGTCATGCATCGGCCGGGTCCGGATCTGGATCTCAACCCTCTCCCCGTAGGGTCCGATCACTGTCGTATGGAGGGATTGGTAGTGGTTGGCCTTCGGCATCGCAATATAATCCTTGAACCTTCCGGGGACCGGCGTCCAAAGGGCATGGACCATGCTCAAGGCCTCATAACAATCCTTGTCCTTGTCCGAATCGAGAATGATCCGGAATGCCGTGAGGTCATAAACCTCGTCGAAATCGATGTGCTGCTCCTTCATCTTCATGTAGATGCTGTAGAAATGTTTGGCCCTTCCCTCGACTTCGCCCCGGATGCCGAACCGTTCCATCTCCTGTCGGATGATGCCCCTGACCTCCTCCGCATACTCTTCCCGTTTCTTCTGCTTCTTTACGACCCGTTTTGCGAGTTCGTTGTAGGCCTCAAAGTCGAGATAGCGGAAGGAAAGGTCCTCCAGCTCTATTTTCATCCAGTTGATTCCCAGCCGGTTGGCCAGCGGTGCATACAGATCCAGGGACTCTCTCGATATGTAGAGCTGCCGGTCCGGCGTCTGAAATTCCAGGGTCCGCATGTTGTGGATCCGGTCCGCCAGCCTGACGAGAAGGATACGGATGTCGGACGACATCGCCAGAATCATCTTGCGGAAATTTTCCGCCTGCCTCTCCTCCTGATTGCCGAGCGTGATCTTGCTGATTTTGGTCAACCCGTCGACGAGAACCGCCACCTCCTTGCCGAAGGCCTCTTCGATCTGCTCCTGCGTGGCGAGGGTATCCTCGACCGTATCATGCAGAAGGCCCGTCACGAGCGTCGCCGCATCGAGTTTCATGTCTGCCAGGATGCCGCAGACCTCCATGGGATGGGTCAGATAGGGTTCGCCGGAGAGACGGATCTGCCCCTGATGAACGGATGCGGAAAAAATGTATGCCTTTTCGATCATCCCGAGTTCGGATGGGGAGAGATAAGACTGAACCTTATCGAGGATGTCGTTGATACGAAGCATGAAAGTCCTAAGTGCTGAGTGCTAAGTGCTGAGTG
>CAKKRN010000304.1:2287-5159 GCA_919902745.1 Syntrophaceae bacterium
AGTGCTAAGTGCTGAGTGCTAAGTGCTAAGTACTGAGTGAAAAACTAAGTGCTGAGTCCTCAGCACTCAGTCCTCAGCACTCAGCACTGAGTCCTATCAGAAACGCGGCGACCTCGGAAACCGGCAATGCGATGACCTCTCCGGACCGCCGGGTTTTGATCTCCATTTTCCCTTCGGCCAGCCTCCTGGGACCGACCGTGACGCGATAGGGGATCCCGATCAGGTCGGCGTCCTTGAACTTGACGCCGGCCCTCTCGTCGCGATCATCCAGGATCACTTCTACGCCATTGGCCTCAAGGGCGTTGTAAAGATCCTCCGCGGCGGATAAAAGCGCTTTTTCATTCACATTCACCGGCGTGATGATCACCGGATAGGGGGCAAGCGGCAGCGGCCAGATGATCCCGTCCGCATCGTGATTCTGCTCGACGGCCGCGGCGACCGTGCGGCCGATGCCGATGCCGTAGCATCCCATAACCATGGTTCGCTCATGACCCTCGCGGTCGAGATAGGCGGCCCGCATGGCCTTGCTGTACTTGGTCCCCAATTTGAAGACATGGCCGACTTCGATACCGCGTGCAAAGCGGATCTCTGCGCCACAGCGGGGACAGGGATCGGATTCCCGGACCACGCGCAGATCGGCATGGTCTGCAATCAAAAAGTCCCTTCCATGCTTGACATGGCGAAGGTGAAAATCCTCACGGTTGGCGCCCATGACGCAATCGGCCATCCCCAGAAGTGAATAATCGGCGATGATCCGGGGCTTGATTCCGACGGCGCCCGCAAACCCCCGGGGTGAGCCGGTAACCTTCCGGATCATTGCATCATCGGCCAGCTCCAGCAAATCACAACCGAGGAAATTCTTCACCTTGATCTCGTTGACCTCGTGATCCCCGCGGATCAGGACCGCGACAGGCGTACCGTCCGCAGAGAAGATCAGGGTCTTGACGACCGCTTCCGGAACGACCCCCAAAAAGCCGCATACCTCCTCGATGGTCCGGACCCCGGGGGTGTTCACCTCCTCGACGGGGGGCGTCACGCACGCAGGCCCATTCTCCGCCGGCCGGGAGATCTCGGCTTTCTCCAGGTTTGCCGCATAGTTGCAGCCGCCGCAGTAGCAGATGGCATCTTCCCCGGAATCGGCCATCACCATGAATTCGTGCGAATACTTTCCGCCGATGCTTCCCGAGTCCGCCTCGACCGGACGGAAATTCAGGCCGCAACGGGTGAAAATCCGTTGATAGGCATCAAACATCTTCCGATAGCTGATCTCGCTTCCCGCCTCGTCCATATCGAAACTGTACGCGTCTTTCATGCCGAATTCCCGACAGCGCATCACCCCAAACCGGGGGCGGATCTCATCGCGGAATTTTGTCTGAATCTGATAGAGATTCCGGGGGAGTTGCCGGTACGATTTGATTTCGTTACGAACCAGATCCGTGATCACCTCTTCATGGGTCGGGCCGAGACAGCACTCCCGGTCGTGTCGATCCCGAAAGCGGAGCAATTCCTTGCCGTAATGGACCCATCGTCCGGACTCCTGCCAGAGCTCTGCCGGCTGCACCATCGGCAGAAAGAGCTCCTGAGCGCCCGCCCGGTTCATCTCTTCCCGGACGATCTGCTCAAACTTGCGGATCACCCGGTAACCCAGCGGCAGATACGAATAGACCCCGCTGGTCAGTTTTCTCATCAGGCCCGCCCGGATCATCAACTGGTGGCTGATCAGTTCCGCGTCGGAAGGGACCTCTCTTCCCGTGGGCAGGAACATCTCCGAATAACGCATGACACCTCCTTTTACACCGCACCCTTCACATTTGTTCCATCTTCCGGATCTCTTCGAGCAGTACGGGAAGAAATTCCGCTTCCCTGATCTTCCGGATAACCTTCCCCTTTTTAAACAGCATCCCGGCGCCCTTTCCTCCCGCGATGCCGATATCCGCTTCGGCAGCCTCCCCGGGACCGTTGACGACGCAGCCCATGAGGGCGATCTTGATCGGTTTCTTCATCCCCCGGAGCTCCTCTTCGACCCGCACCGCCAGACCGGCAAGATCGATCTCGCAGCGACCGCAGGTCGGACAGGAGATGATGTCCGGTCCGACCCGCCGGATATTCAGCGCGCGCAAAATACCGTATGCCAAGCCGATCTCCGGCACGGGATCGCCGGTGACGGAGACCCGGATCGTGTCGCCGATGCCGTCATAGAGCAGGGTCCCGATGCCGATGGCGGATTTGATTGCCGACTGAATGAGGGTTCCCGCCTCTGTTACGCCGAGATGAAGCGGATAGTCGGTCTCCGCGGAGACGGTTCGGTAAGCCTCGATCGTGGTCGCCACATCGGAAGATTTCAGAGAGAGTTTGATCGCGTCAAAGCCCATCTCTTCCAGGATGCGGATGTTCTTCAAGGCGCTCTCCACCAGCGCGGCTGCCGTCGGTCCGCCGTGGCGGGCGGCAATCTCCTTCTCCAGGGAACCGGCATTGATCCCGATCCGGATTACCTTGCGGCTAGTCCTGGCGACCCTCACGATCTTGCGGATCCCCTCCGGCGAGATATTGCCGGGATTGATCCGGATGCCGTCCGCACCTTGATTCATCGCGAGCAGGGCGAGTTGATGGCGGAAATGGATATCCGCGATCAGCGGAATATGAATCCGGGAGCGGATCTCATGGATGGCAACCGCGGCCGCTTCATCGGGAACGGCAACGCGGACAATTTCGCAGCCCGCCTCCTCCAGCCTCCGGATCTGCTCGACCGTGGCTTTGACATCGCGCGTATCGGAAGAGGTCATCGACTGAACGACGACCGGCGCATTGCCGCCGATCCGGACACCCCCGAGGTCAATGGATTTCGTTTTTCTTCTTCTGCCCGGACTCACTG
>CAKKRN010000304.1:5259-18806 GCA_919902745.1 Syntrophaceae bacterium
CGACCGCGCCAGCAGTAGAGGCAAAGATCCTTCTCCGGAAGACCGATCGCTGCGATCATATCTTCGATATGAATGTATTTAAGAGAGGTCACATTCAGATCCTGCCGGATCCACTCGATCATTCTCCGGTATCGTTCGGAGGCGTGGTCCAGATATTCGTCGATATGTTCCATATTCTCGCCGTCAAGGGCGCGGATCGCCCGGTGGGAAGCCAGTTCGGCGATCGTTCTCGTGGAAGAGGCGTATCGGCAGGGAAACATCAGCGGCGGACAGGCAGGGCGGACATGGATCTCCTTCGCACCGTTGTCCCATAGTTTCCGGATCGTGTAATTCTTCAGTTGCGTTCCCCGGACGATCGAGTCATCACACACCACCATCCGGCTTTCCCGGATCACATCCCGCACGGCGCTGAGCTTCATCGTGGCCACAAGGTCCCGGATGTCCTGTGAAGGGGGCGTGTAACTTCTCCCGTATCCCGGCGTGTATTTGACCAGCGGACGGCGGTATGGAAGACCAGACTCCATCGCATAACCGATGGCGTGGCCGACACCGGAATCGGGGACGCCCGCGACAAAATCCGCATTAACCTGATCGCCGCGGGCCATGGCCCGACCGCACCGCTCGCGGGCGTTTTCAACACTGATTCCCTCATAGATCGAGGCCGGATCTCCGATGTAGATCCAGAGGAAGGCGCAGACGTGCTTCTCTTCCCCGGGCTTCCGTTCCGTGTGAATCCCGTTGGCATCAAGACGCACGATCTCCCCCGGTCCGAGGGAGCGGCAGAGCTCATAGCCGAGGTTCGCAAAGGAACTCGATTCGGTCGCGGCCGCAAAGCCCGGCGTTGATCCCGATTCACCGATCTCCCTCCCGATGACCAGCGGAAAACGGCCGTAGCGGTCCCGTGCCGCATAAATCCCTTCCCGGGCCATCAACAAAACACAGAGCGACCCCTCGATGGACCGCTGCATCCGGCCGATTCCATCGACGATGCTTTCGCCGCGGTTGATCAGTTTTGCGACCAGCTCGACGTTGTTTACGCCGCCGTCCTCCATTTCGCTGAAGGAGGCGCCATCCCGGAGAAGATCGTTGGTCAGTTCTTCCTTATTGGTGATCAGTCCGATTGCGGCAAGGGCATAGGTCCCGAACTTCGAACGGATGATCAACGGCTGGGGGGATTCGTCATCAATCGCCCCGATGCCCATCCGGCCGACCATTCCCTTGTAATCCTCTACAAAACGGGACTTGAACTGGGCCTGGCTGATGCTGTGAATGGTGTGGCTGAACCCCCCATCGCCCAAAACGGCCAACCCCGCATTTTCGGTCCCGAGATGGGAGTGGTAATCCGTTCCGTAAAACAAGGTCTTTGCACAATTCCCTTCCGATACGACGCCGAAGATCCCACCCATGTTTCCCACCCTCAAAAATGCCTACATTGAAGCGATAACCTGTGGAGTCCGGTTCTGCTCTTCCCTCAAAGACTGAGTGCTGAGGACTGAGTGCCCAGCACTTCGCACTCAGCACTCAGCACTTAAGTTTCAGCAGGGCCAGCCTGATCCGTTCGACCCCTTTTTCGATCTGCTCCATCGAGGTCGCATAGGAGATGCGGATGTGGTCGTCATGGCCAAAATCCCCTCCGGGAACCAGGGCAACGTTCGCCTCATCCAGCAGGTAAGTCGCCATTTCGGCTGAATTGCGGATGACCTTTTCCCCAAAAGAGCGGCCGTAATAGGATCCCACATTGGGAAATACGTAGAAAGCGCCCTGGGGTTTGAGACAGGTTACGCCGGGAATGGCCGCCAGCCTCCCGACAATGAGATCCCTTCTCTTCTGGAACTCCCGCGCCATCACCCCCACGCCCTCTTGGGGTCCGTTCAGCGCCTCGACAGCCGCCTTCTGGGCAATGGAGGTCGGGTTGGAGGTGTTCTGGCTCTGGTACTTCGTCATAGCGGAGACGATCTCCTCGGATCCGGCGGCATAACCGATCCGCCAGCCCGTCATGGAATAGCTCTTGGAGACCCCGTTGATCACGATGGAAATGCGCTTCAGTTCATCGCTTAGCGATGCCAGCGTGAAAAACGGCTGATCGTCATAGATGATCTTCTCGTAGATATCGTCGGAGATGATCATAATCCCCTTCCGGAGGATCACCGCGGCCAGTTCCTCCAATTCCCTCCGGCTGTAGCAGACGCCGGCCGGGTTGGAAGGATAGCTGATGATAATCGCGCGGGTCCTCGGCGTGATGGCCGCCTCCAGTTGCGCGGGCTGAAGCTTGAAGCCGTCGCCGACACGCGTTCGGATGACCACCGGCTTTGCGCCGGTCAGGTAGACGATATCGGGATAGGAGACCCAGTAGGGCGAAGGAATCAGTACCTCATCCTCCTCCTCGAACAGGACTTGGGCGACATTGAAAAGCGAGTGTTTGGCTCCGCAGGAGATCACGATTTCCGACCGTCGGTAGGTCAGCTGATTGTCCCGCTGGAGTTTGGCGATGACCGCATCCTTCAGTTCGTCCGTACCGCCCACGGGGGTGTACTTGGTAAAGCCCGCATGGATGGCTCGGATGGCGGCCTCTTTGATGTTCAGGGGTGTGTCAAAGTCAGGCTCTCCGGCCCCGAAGCCGATGATGTCCCTTCCTGACGCTTTCAATGCGTTGGCCTTGGCCTGGATGGTCAGCGTCGGCGACGGTTTGATGAGCGCAATTCTGGATGCCAATTTCATACGATTCCCCTTTTGGATGAATATCTCTCCAGCAATTTCTGATTAACGATCTCCGGCACGAGCCCTTTCACGGAACCGCCCAAGCTGGCCGCTTCATTGATGATCGTCGAACTGGTATAAAACCACTTGTATCCGGTCATCAGAAAAATGGTCTCGACGTCACGGTTCAACCGGCGGTTGATGAGGGCAAGCTGAAACTCATATTCAAAATCGGAAAGGGCTCGGAGCCCCCGGAGAATCACGTTCGCCCCTGCTTCTTTCGCATAGTCCACCAGAAGTCCGTCGAAGCTGTCGACACGGACATTCTTGAAGTCCCGAATCACCTCCTGGATCATCTCCACCCTCTCCTCCACGGAAAAGAGCGTCTTCTTGTTCGGATTGTGGGCGATCAAAACGATGAGCTCATCAAACACCCCAAGACCGCGTTTGATGATGTCCACATGACCGTTGGTGATCGGATCAAACGAACCGGGGTATACCGCTATCTTCTTCATAGTTTATTCCCTTGTTTTGGGGACAGATTGTAAGGGCTCGATTAATCGCGCCCCTACTGTCCCCTTAAGAAAGGACAACACCGTGTCACCGTACCGTCTCTGATCCGCCACTACCCATGGCTGCGCCTGCAGCCCCTCCGGTTTTTCTCTCACCGAATGCTGGATCACGATGATTCCATTCTCTGTTAGAGCTTTTCTCATATCGGGCCACGCCAGCGTCTCCAGGACCAGACCCTGATCGTACGGCGGATCGGTGAAAATGATATCGAACCGATTCCCCCTTTGAACGAGACGCCCAAGTCCCCTCTCGGCATCCGCGGCAATGACCTCCGCCCTGGCCGCGAAACCGAGTTGAACAAGGCTCTCCTGGAGCGCACGGACCAGGCGGATATCCTTTTCCACGAATGTCGCAAAACGCGCTCCCCGGCTCAGCGCCTCCAGACCGACATTCCCGCTGCCGGCAAAGAGATCGAGGAAGGAAGTTCCCTCGACGGAATGAAGAATATTAAAAAGAGATTCCTTGATCCGATCGGCGGTAGGCCGGATGCGGCTTCCGGCGGGAAGACGGACCACTCTTCCCCTGGCCTCTCCCCCGATGATTCTCATAAATATTTACGGATCAAAATCTCAGCAATCTGAATGGCGTTCAACGCGGCGCCCTTCCGGATATTGTCCGCGACAACCCACATGTTGATGCCGTTCGGAATGGATTCATCTTCCCGGATTCTTCCGACCAGCGTCTCATCATGGCCGGCGGCATCAATCGCGAGCGGATACTGGTTCCACTGCGGATTGTCGACCACCCGGACGCCTGGCGCCGTCGAAAGGAGACTCCGGACCTCATCCGGGGTAATTTTCTTCTCCGTTTCGATGTTGATAGATTCGGAGTGGGCGTAGAAAACAGGCACCCGGACCGTCGTCGCCGTCACTGCAATCGAAGGGTCGTTCAGGATCTTCTTAGTCTCATTGACCATCTTCATCTCTTCCTTTGTATAACCGTTGTCGAGGAAAACATCGATATGCGGAAGGCAGTTGAAGGCGATCCGGTGCGGATAAACCTTGACGACCGGTTCCTTGCAGTTCATCAGCGCCTGCGTCTGGAGGGAAAGCTCCTCAATCGCCTTTTTCCCCGTACCGGAAACGGCCTGGTACGTGGAGACCACGATCCGTTTGATCCGAACCGCATCATGGATCGGTTTCAGCGCAACGACCATCTGAATCGTGGAACAGTTCGGGTTGGCGATGATTCCCCGGTTCTTGTAGAGGGCAATGGCCTCCGGATTCACCTCCGGAACAACCAGCGGGATCTCGGGCGTCATCCGGAAAGCGCTGGTATTGTCGATAACCACGCATCCGGCCCGTGCGGCGATGGGAGCAAACTTTTCGCTGAGGCTGCCCCCAGCGGAGAAAAGACCGATCTCGATCCCGGCAAAGGAGCTCTCCGTCAGCATCTCCACCGGCAAGGATTTCCCCCGGAAGGAGAGCTCCTTCCCGATCGACCGCTCCGATGCGAGGAGCGTCAATTTTTCTACCGGAAAGTTACGCTCTTCCAAAATTCGGATCATCTCATTGCCCACGGCCCCCGTGGCGCCCACAACGGCAACATTGTAATTTCTCATACCATACTCCTCCAACAATCGGGGACATGATGCCTCATCGTGTCCCCGCCCATCCTTTCTTGGGGACACCTTGCGGCAAGATGTCCCCAACACGATGCGGCATCATGTCCCCGTCTCCGCGCGAGTAACCCCTGACCCCTTATTGCCCCTTACTTTTCTACAGCGGATGATTCGGGCATTGCGCCTTTCTCGCCCGGAATTCAACCAACAACCTGCGGCCAAGCTTGAACAGGGCCCATGCCGGTCCTGAAAGGCTGTATCCGAAAGCGAACGTGAACAACATGATCTCAGGGTTGGCCACAACAATCACCAGAACCAGCACAATCAGCACGAAGGACATAAACGGTTTTCGGGAGAAGAAATTGAGGTCCTTGAAACTGTAGTACTTGATGCTGCTGACCATGAACAGCGCTATCGCGACCACACCGATCATAATCGACCAGCTTGGGAAACGTCCCTCACCTCCCAGGTAGTAAAAAAGGATCACCCCCGTCGCCAGAACGGCAGCGCCCCCCGGAATGGGAAGTCCGTTGAAGAACCGGCTGTTGATGACGCCGATCTGGACATTGAATCGGGCCAAACGGAGGGCGCCGCAAACGACAAAGAGGAATGCCGCCAACCATCCCAACTTTCCGTATGCGAGAAGCGACCAGTTGTATACTAAAATGGCCGGCGCCACGCCGAAGGTCACCAGATCACAGAGGGAATCATACTCGCCGCCAAACTTGCTCGTCGTATGGGTAATGCGCGCAATCCTGCCGTCCAGACTGTCGAGAACCACCGCGATCAGGATCGTGACCGCCGCTATCTCATACATCCCTTTCATGGAGGCAATCGCGGAATAAAAGCCGCAGAAAAGATTGGCCGTGGTAAAAAGATTCGGAAGGACATAGATCCCCTTTTTCATGCGGTCCCGCCTGAATGACGCACTGTTTCTCATGTCAGCTCTCCTATGGGCGTCTCCCCTGCCCGAACCTTATCCCCTGTCCGGACAAGAATCGTCGATTCGATCGGCAGAAACAGCTCGACCCGTGAACCGAACCGGATCAGACCGAATCGTTCCCCTCTGCTCACCTGCATCCCTTCCTTCAGCCAGCAGACAATTCTTCTCGCGATCAATCCCGCGATCTGCACAGTCATCATTTCACGTCCATCCGCCGTACGCAGAAGGACGATATTCCTTTCGTTGAGCGCCGAGGCCTTATCGAGATTGGCCGACAGAAATTTCCCCGCCCGGTAGCGGATGAACCGGACCTCGCCCGCACAGGGGATCCGGTTGACATGAACATTGAAGACATTCATGAAGATGCTGATTTTCTGAAAAGTCCGGCCGGGCTGTTCATCGCTGGTCGCTTCCTCAATCCGGATGACCCTCCCGTCCGCCGGAGATATGACCAGACGCCCATTTTCCGGTGTCGTCCTCTGCGGATTGCGAAAGAACCAGACGACAAAAGCGGTTACGCCAAAAAGAACAAGGCCAACCCCATTGAAGCCGGAAACGAAGGCGATGACCGTTGCCCCCGCCAGCGGGATGATGAATGGAAGACCTTCGCCAACAATGTAGCTGCTGTGATCGCTGTCGTTCGGCAAAATGCCCGCCTCCCGTAAAATGTCCTGCAAACCGGTCCTTCCTTCAGCCGGTATCTCTATCCCTGACGATACTTGTCCAGTATGGCGAAAAAATGACCGTTCCTATAACCGACGCAAATGCTACCGTAGTCTGATCCATATGTCAACCTCTTGTCTATCGAAAGGGAGAGCTGCCCATCGCCTATTTCGCGCCGTTATTCTCCGCTGGGGACACCTTGCGTCAAGGTGTCCCCGTTGGGCGAAGGTATCTTGGGGAGAAGGTCAGCGGATCCTCGGTTCGCCCGTGTTGATACCGGTGAAAGCCGATCAGCCCCACAGCCGACGCGTTGAGCCGGCAGCAACGGCAGGTCTGGAGAACGGATCCCCGCACCCCCTCTTCAGATATCTGCTGCTGATAGAGAACGGCCGCTTCGCCGACAAAATCGACCTCTTCATCGGCCAGTGTCTTTACCAGAAACCCGATATCGGTTAATCGGTCCGGGGCAACGGCTTCCGGGAGACCATCCGGACCCATCCGGTACAGACCCGCATAAACCTGATTCTTCCGGGCATCCAGGAGTGGACAGATCAGCCTCCGGGAGGGGAAGGCGTCCATGGCCAGCGCCTCAAGCGTGGAGACCCCGACGATCGGCTTCCCCGTGGCGAGCGCCAGGCCTTTGATGGTGCTCACCCCGATCCGCACTCCGGTGAACGAGCCGGGTCCGGTCGTGCAGGCCAGAAGATCGATCCGTTCCGTCGTCAGCCCCGTCAGCAAAAAGAGCCTCTCCAGCGCCGGCAGCAGAACCTCCGCGTGGCCTACTCCCGCATCCAGATAGACCTCGGCGAGAATCTTCTGCTGATCGAGAAAGGCTATCCCCATCGTTCTGGTCGCACACTCAATCGCCAGGGTGATCATCGCTATCCGGTAAATGCGCGAATAAAATCGTTAATAAACTTGATATTCAACCGCTCAATATCCAGCATGAAGACAAAAATCATCAGCAGAATCAGCAAGGCAAAACCGACCTGCTGGGCCATTTCTCGCCAGCGGAGATTGACTTCGTGACCGGTTAGCGCTTCAATTCCGTAGAACAGGAGATGGCCGCCGTCCAGTACCGGAATGGGCAGGAGGTTCAGGATCGCCAGGTTGATACTCAACAGGGCCATGAACAGCAAAAATGGGACGATCCCCTCTTTCACCTGTGCGCCCGCGATCTGGGCGATGAGGATCGGTCCACCCATCGTCTTCGGCGAAATGACCCCCTGAAACATCTTGACGATGCTGATCACGGTCAGTTTGCTGATCATCCATGTTTGGCGGATGCCTTCCCCGAAGGCCGACAGCGGATTGCGTCTCTGGACGACGGTATGGGACGACGGGGAAATGCCGATCTTGAAGGATTCCACCTCTTCCCCAAAAAGATTACGGATTTTCATCGCTTTGGGTGTCACCGTGATCTCCCGGGGCAAGCCGTCTCTCTGCACGGTGATCAAAAGCGGCATCCCGTTGCTTTCCGATACAATTTCGGAGATCTCATCCCATTTCGTCACGGCCTTTCCGCCGATGACCATGATTCGATCCCCTGCCTTGATCCCGGATTCCATCGCTGCGGAACCCGGATGCGTCATACCGACTTCAGCCGTCAGTACGGGAAGTCCGGTCATGTTGACGAGGGTGAAGATCGTCAGTGCCAGCAGGAGATTGAAGACCGGTCCTGCCGCCACAATGGCGATTCTTTTCCAGACCGTCTGTGTCAGAAAGGACCTTTTTCGATCCTCCTCGGCCAACTCTTCTCCGGGGGATTCCCCGAGGAGCTTCACATATCCGCCGAGCGGGATCAGGGAGAGGAGATATTCCGTCTCCCCGATCTTTCTGCCGAGGATCCGCGGACCGAAACCGAGGGAAAATTTCAGGACTCCGACACCCGCCCGCTTGGCCATCAGAAAATGGCCGAGCTCATGGGCAAAGATCAGGACACCCAGCAAGACAATTACCGATACGATACTGATTCCAATCAATGTTTTATTCCTTTAATTATATTCCGGGCCTCTTCCCTCGCCTGCCGGTCCGCGGTGAGGATCTCCTCGATCCGCGGTTCCACCCGAACGCGATGTCGGGAAAGGACCTTGTCAACCAGATGGCTGATCTCGTTAAAGCCGATCTCTTCATCGATGAACGCCGTCACCGCGACTTCATTCGCCGCATTCAAAACGGCCGGCATCGTTCCGCCGGTTTCCGCCGCCGCATACGCCAACCTCAAGGCGGGAAAGCGAACCGGATCGGGTCTAAAAAAAGTGAGTGCGCCCACGTTCACAAGATCGAGGCCGGCTTCAGCCCGGATCATGCGGCGCGGGTAGGAGAGGGCGTAGGCAATGGGAACCCTCATGTCCGGAATCCCTAACTGGGCGATCACACTCCCGTCCCGGTACTCGACCAACGAATGGATGATGCTCTGGGGATGTATCAGGACATCGATCTTCGACATGGGCAAGCCGAAGAGCCACGAGGCTTCGATCACCTCCAGCCCCTTGTTCATCATCGTTGCCGAATCGATCGTGATCTTCTTGCCCATGGCCCAGTTGGGGTGCCTCAGGGCCTTTGCCGGTGTAACCTCCGCCAGCTCTTCGGCAGAGGCATGGAGGAAAGGGCCGCCGGAGGCCGTCAGAATGATCCGGCGGATATCTTCCCGATTGTGCCCTTGCAGGCATTGGAAGATCGCGCTGTGCTCACTGTCGACCGGGATGATGGTGACCCCTTTTTGGACCGCGTTGTTGAGAACGATGCCGCCCGCCATCACGAGCGTCTCTTTGTTGGCCAGAGCGATGTCCCTTCCCGCCGCAATCGCATCCATGGTCGGAAGCAGGCCGGCCGCTCCGACCATGGCGGAGACCACCATATCCGTACCGTCAACCGCAGCCGCTTCCCGATACCCCTCCGGTCCGGAGAGAATCCCGGTGGTCCTCGCACCCAATAGAGTCCGCAGGTCGCGCGCATGCGCCTCGTCGATCACCGCAACCAGACGCGGGCGAAACCGCTCGATCTGCTGCTTCAGCAGGGCGATGTTTCGGCCTCCGGCAAGGGCGGTGATGGTAAACTCCCCCGGATGGGCGCCGACGACGTCCAGTGTGCTGACCCCGATTGAACCGGTGGAGCCGAGGATGGAAATCCTTTTCATCGGATAACAAATTCCTGATAATAGAAGACAAACGGCGTAATAAACATCAGGCAATCCAACCGGTCGAGGATACCCCCATGACCGGGAAGGATTACGCCGGAATCCTTGACCCCCGCCGCCCGCTTCAAGGCAGACTCGGAAAGATCGCCGAGCTGCCCTACCACACTTCCCACCAGCCCGAGAATAGCGGCATGCGTCACCGTCAACACGGGGAAAAACCAGTGTCGGAAAATCAGGCACCCGACGACGCTGCCGGCAATCAGACCGATCGTCCCCTCGACGGTCTTTCCGGGACTGACCTCGGGAAGCAGTTTTCGTTTTCCCAGCCGCCGCCCAACATAGTAGGCGGCAACATCCCCTGCAAAGGCCAGGACCAGAATGAAGAAAATCCACAGGACGCCCGATTGCGTCCGGCGGATCAGGATGAAGTGGGACATCAAAACGGGGATGTATAATATCCCAAGGAGCGCCCGCCCGGCAGGCGCCATGTCCAATCCCTTCTCCCGGATTCGAAGGAGGTTGAGCATCATAACCGCTATGACGGAAAAGGTGAGAAGGGCAAAAAGCAGCGTCATATCCCCGGAGACCGCCGTCAGCAGGATCAGCAAGGCGCTCGCCATCGTCACTATTTTTTCTGCGGAGAGACCTTTGCCGAACGCCATTCCGTTGTATTCGTACATCCCTGCAAGTGAGGCCATCATGATCAGAGCGGCAAAGAATTCTCTTCCGCCATAAGCGATGATCCCAAACAGGATCGGAACGGCGATCAAAGCCGTGATCCATCTTTTCACGTGAGGAGACATACATTTTCTCTCAGGCGCGGATACTGACTACATCATCGATGCGGGGACAGATTTGAAATCTGACCCTTTTCGGTCGTCTGGGCGGACGCATGGCGCTCATCTATTATGTTCTGCGGAGCTGCTCGCTGGTTCGCCCAAAACGGCGCTCCCGCTGTTGATATTCGGCTATCGCCTCCATAAGATCGGGTTCACGGAAGTCAGGCCAGAGGATATCGGTAAAATAGAATTCCGTGTAGGCCATCTGCCAGAGAAGAAAATTGCTGATCCGATATTCTCCACCCGTCCGGATGAGCAGGTCCGGATCCGGGAGCGCGCTCGTGTAAAGATAGCGTTGACAGAGTTCTTTGGTAACGTCCGCCGGCTTGATCTTTCCGGCCAGACTGTCGCTTACCATGCGGCCCGCAGCCGTTGCAATTTCGTCGCGTCCTCCGTAACTCAGGGCCAGGTTCAAGACCATCCCCTGATTTCCGGCCGTTCGCTCGATCGACTCCCGAAGTTTCATCAGCACGGGAGCTCCAAGTGAATCCAGGTTTCCGATGGCCGTCAAACGGATGTCCTGATCCATCATCTCCTGAACCTCATTCACAAGATATTCCTTGAGCAGTTGGAGAAGGGCGCGGACCTCCGCCTTGGGACGAAGCCAGTTCTCCATCGAAAAGGCATACAGTGTGAGACAGGAGATCCCGATCCGGCGGCAGGTCCTCACAACGACCCGCACGGATTCGGCGCCCTTTCTGTGCCCCAGGACCCTCCCCATCGCATGCCGCTCAGCCCAGCGACCGTTGCCGTCCATGATGATCGCGATATGCTGAGGCAGTTTATCCGGATCGATCTCCTTCATCATCCACCTGAAATGTGATTATCTCCCTCGTGAAAACCGACTAACACATCGAACGTAACTTATCAAGACGGATCGAAACAAAACGGGGAGCCCGCGGACTCCCCGTTTAAAGCCGAATCAGGCAATCCGATCAGATCTCCATGATCTCCGTCTCTTTGGCAGAAAGCAACTTATCCGCCTTCTCAATATACCGATCAGTCACTTTCTGGACCTCCTCCTGAAGGTTGTAGAGCTCATCCTCCGAGATCTCATTGTCCTTCTTCAGGGTTTTGAACTGCTCATTGGCATCCCGACGAACGTTGCGCTCCTTGACCTTGCACTCCTCCGCCATTTTGCGTACGACCTTCACCAACTCCCGGCGTCTCTCTTCCGTGAGGACGGGGATCGACAGGCGGATCAACTTGCCGTCGTTGCTGGGCATCATTCCCAAATCGGATTTCTGGATCGCCTTTTCGATCGCTCCCAGAACAGAGCTGTCCCAAGGGGAGATGACGATCAGCCGGCTTTCCGGAATGGAGAGCGAGGCCAACTGGTTCAGGGGTGTCGGCGTTCCATAATACTCGACACGGATTCCATCCAGCAGGGAGAGCGACGCTCGACCGGTTCTGACCTTGCTGAAGGACTTCTCGAGAGCCAAGAGCGCCTTCTCCATGCTCTCCTTCAGTTCCTCAAAAATCAACTCCTTCATGACTCAACCCCCGACAATGGTTCCAACGGGCTCCCCGCAGATGACCCGTTTGATGTTCCCCGCCTTCTGCAGATTGAAGACGTTCAGAGGAAGTCCGTTGTCCCGGCAGAGGGATATCGCGGACGCATCCATTACTTTAAGGTTCTTTGTCAATACTTCGGTATAACTTATCTTTTCATACATGACCGCATCGGGATACTGAACCGGATCACGATCATAAACGCCATCCACCTTCGTCGCCTTGAGAAGGATATCGGCCTTTATCTCAACCGCCCGGAGAGTTGCCGCGGTATCTGTCGTAAAGTAGGGATTACCGGTTCCGGCAGCGAAGATGACCACCCGTCCCTTTTCGAGATGGCGGACGGCGCGCCTCTGGATGAACGGTTCGGCGATTTCTCTCATTTCGATGGCCGTCTGTACCCGCGTGGGAACGCCGACGTGCTCAAGGGCGCTCTGGAGGGCCAGGCTGTTGATCACGGTGGCGAGCATCCCCATGTAATCCGCGGTGGTCCGATCCATCCCTTTCGCGCTGGCCGTCATGCCGCGAAAGATGTTGCCGCCTCCGATCACGATGCCAAGCTGCACCCCGAGCGCGGCTACCTCCCGGATCTCACCCGCAACGACGTCTACGACCTCCGGATCTATGCCTGAGGAGAGATTTCCCATGAAGGATTCCCCGCTCAATTTCAGCAGAACCCTCCTGTATGCCGGGCGATCCATGATCCGCTACTTGGCCTCTTCACCCAGTTGAAACCGTGCAAACCTTCTCACGATAATGTTTTCACCCGTCTTCGCGATCATGTTGCTGACCAGCGTACCCACCGTAATGTCCGTATTCTTGATGAACTTTTGATTCAACAGGCAAACCTCTTCGAAGTACTTCTTCATCTTGCCTTCGATGATCTTGTCCCAGATCTTTTCCGGCTTCTTCTCTTCGATAAGCTGGCTCCGGTAGATCTCCTTTTCCCTCTCCAATGCCCGCTCCGGGATCTCTTCCGCACGGACATACAGCGGATTCGATGCCGCCACATGCATCGCCAGATCCTTCGCGAGGACCTGGAAATCTTCCGTTTTTGCGACAAAATCGGTTTCGCAGTTCACCTCAACCATGACCCCGATCTTCCCCCCCATGTGGATGTATGCGGCAACGGCGCCGTCCTTTGCCGCCTTGGAAGAACGCTTCGTTGCAGCCGACATCCCTTTTTTCCGAAGATAGTCAATCGCCTTTTCAGCATCGCCATTTTCGGCCGTGAGCGCTTCCTTGCAGTCCATCATACCGGCGCCCGTCTTGAACCTTAGCGCCTTCACCATCGCTGATGTGATTTCCAATTTACCTTCCCTCCTCGACACGATCCTGCGCTCCGGCGGTCTCGGGAGCTCCGCTGTATTCAGATTCCGCCCCCTTGCTCGCGATACTCTCAGGCACATCGGCCTCTCCGTTTACAGCGGCCTCTCCGTTTACAGCGGCCTTCGCAACGACCGTTACCGTCGGGCGCTCCTTGTCGCTTTCCGCCTGCAGGCGTTCCTCGAACCGCTTCTTTCCATCGAGAACGGCATCTGCCATTTTGGTCGAAAAAAGCTTGATCGCCCGAATGGCGTCGTCATTGCCGGGAATGATGTAGTCGATCAGATCGGGATC
>CAKKRN010000304.1:18906-20047 GCA_919902745.1 Syntrophaceae bacterium
GTCCATGCCCTGCACCCCATCCCCAATTCGAGTCGAACTCGGATTTCCGGCTGCTTCATGATCGCGGCAAGCTTTCTCTCCCTGCCGCCGATTCCCCTGCCCTCCGCAAAGAGGGGTAGATCCTCCAGGAAAAGGCAGACCTGATCGACGGGGAGATCGATACCGACAGACCCGGCCGCGGAGATGATTCTGCCCCAGTTCGGATCTTCGCCGAAAAAGGCCGTCTTGACCAGATTTGAATTGGCAACCGCATAGGCGACCCGCTGCGCATCCCGGAGCGTCCGCGCTCCCGTAACCGTGATCTCGATCACCTTGGTCGCCCCTTCGCCGTCGCGGACGAGCCCTCGTGCGAGTTCGGAGAGCAGACCCGAGAGGATCTCTCCGAAAGCCCCCAGATATCTGGAACCACGCCGGATCGGATGATTCCCGGCAACGCCGTTTGCGAGGATCACGGCCGTATCGTTCGTGCTCATGCAGCCATCCACGCTGATCGCATTAAAACTGCCGGCGACCGACTGTCGAAACACCTGATCGAGGGCATCCCGGGCGATCGCGGCGTCGGTCATCACGAAGGCAAGCATCGTCGCCATATTCGGCTGGATCATCCCCGCCCCCTTGGCGATGCCGCACAGGGTAACCTCCTTCTTGCCGACGACCTCTTTCCGGGAAGCGATTTTGGGAAACCGGTCCGTCGTCATGATCGCCGCCTCCGCATCCGGAATCCCGCCATCATGGAGACCGGCCACCAGCCTCTTCACCCCTCCGGTAATCTTTCGCAGGGGCAGGCGATGGCCAATGACGCCGGTAGACGCCACCAGAACCATTTCATCTGCAATCCCGAGCTCAGTGGAAGCGGCGCGCGAAACGGTCAGCGCGTCCAAAAGACCCTCCGCCCCGGTCGCTGCGTTGGCGACCCCGCTGTTGGCGATCACCGCCTGCGCCACCCCGGAGCGGATCCGCTCCATGCCGAGCAGGACCGGCGCCGCCTTGAAACAGTTCGTCGTAAACACCCCCGCCGCCGTCGCCGGTCGTGTCGAAAAGATGAGCGCAAGATCCCTGTCGCCGTTCGGCTTAATCCCTGTGTGGATCCCATTTGCGAGAAATCCGGGAACCCGATGATCATCCGATGGTTTCATACGCC
>CAKKRN010000304.1:20147-22855 GCA_919902745.1 Syntrophaceae bacterium
CTTGCCGCAAGGTGTCCCCATTCCTATCTATTTGCCGCAGCACTTCTTGTATTTCTTACCGCTGCCGCAAGGACAGGGGTCGTTCCGACCGACCTTGGCCGTTTCCCTTTTGACCGTCGCCGTCGCAGGGGTGTCTTCCCCCCGAGACATGATGTAATTCTGCCGCTGCTTCTCCTCGATCCGCTCCACTTCCTCCTCGCGGCGGATCTGAACCAGACAGAGTTTCTCGACGCTATCCTCCTTGATGCGGCGGATCATGTCCATGAACATGTCGTAGCCCTCTTTCTGATACTCGCGGACCGGATCCTTCTGACCGTATCCGCGCAGACCGATCCCCTCCTTGAGATGGTCCATCGCAAGGAGATTTTCCTTCCATTGCGCATCAATGGACTGGAGCATGATCACCTTCATCAGGTAATCCATCAGCGGTTTCCCGTATTCCGTCTCCTTGTTCCGGAGGAGCGTCCTGACCTCCGTGGTGATCCGCTCCAGGATCGCCTGGGGACACGATGCCTCATCGTGTCCCCTTTCACGGCCAGTCCCGGCGAGATTCAGCTTCAGCGTGAAATGATGGAAGATTCTCTCATCCAGACCCTGCAGATCCCATTCCTCCGGATGGCGTTTCTCATCGACATACTCCGGAACCATCCCATCAACCATTTCTTCCAGCATCTCTTCCACATCGTCCCAGAGCGCCTCTCCCTTGAGGACCTTCTTGCGCTGCTCGTAGATCACCTGCCGCTGGCGGTTCATGACGTCGTCATATTCCAGCAGGTGCTTGCGGATATCGAAATTCTGCCCTTCAACACGCTTCTGGGCGTTTTCGATCGCCTTTGAGATCAGACGGTGTTCAATCGGCTGTCCCTCTTCCATGCCGATTCGGTCCATGATGCCGGAGATCCTCTCCGCACCGAAGATCCGCAGGAGGTCGTCTTCCAGAGAGAGGTAGAAGCGGGACGATCCCATGTCGCCCTGACGTCCCGAACGGCCGCGAAGCTGGTTGTCGATCCGGCGGCTTTCATGCCGCTCGGTTCCCAGGATATGGAGGCCGCCGATCTCTGCCACCCCTTCTCCCAGTTTGATGTCCGTTCCACGCCCGGCCATGTTCGTGGAGATGGTCACCTGGCCCGGTTGGCCGGCCTGGGCGACGATATCTGCTTCTCTTTCATGATTTTTTGCATTCAGCACGTGATGTTTGATGCCGGTGCGGGTCAGGTATTTGCTCAAGAGCTCCGATTTTTCGATGGAGATGGTTCCGACGAGGACCGGCCTTTTCGCCTCATGCAACTGTTTGATCTCCTCGATGACCGCCGTAAATTTCTCCTTTTCGGTCTTGTAGATTACATCGGAATGATCCTCACGAATCATCGGCATGTTTGTCGGAACGACAAGGACTTCCAGCTTGTATATCTTGCCGAATTCTTCCGCTTCGGTATCGGCCGTGCCGGTCATCCCCGCCAGTTTTTCATACATACGGAAATAATTCTGAAAGGTGATCGATGCCAGGGTTTGATTTTCCTGCTCGACCTTGACACGCTCCTTCGCCTCGAGGGCCTGATGGAGACCATCGCTGTAACGCCTTCCCGGCATGACCCGGCCGGTAAATTCATCCACGATGATGACCTTTCCCTCCTTGACGAGGTAGTCGACATCCCGTTTGAAGAGGGTGTGGGCGCGGAGGGCCTGGTTGACATGATGGAGCAGATCAATGTTCTGGGGTTCATAGAGATTCTGCACCTTGAGATACCCCTCGACGCGGGCCACCCCCTCCTCCGTCAGAACGACGGTGCGGCTCTTCTCCTCGACCGTATAATCCTTTTCCTTGCGCAGGTTCGGGATCACCTGGTTGACCCGGTTGTACTTGTCGGTCGACTCATCGGAAGGTCCGGAAATGATCAGCGGCGTCCTCGCCTCATCGATGAGGATGCTGTCCACTTCGTCCACGATGGCATAATGGAAGTCGCGCTGTACATACTCATCGAGGTTGAACTTCATGTTGTCGCGGAGATAGTCGAATCCGAACTCGTTGTTTGTTCCGTAGGTAATGTCGGCATGATAGGCGGCGCGCCGCTCGTTATCATCCATCCCGTGAACGATGACGCCGACACCCATGCCGAGAAAATCGTAGATCGGCCCCATCCACGCGGCATCCCTCTGGGCCAGATAGTCATTGACCGTCACAAGATGGACGCCCCTCCCGGTCAGCGCATTCAGGTAAAGGGGCATCGTTGCGGCCAGGGTCTTCCCCTCGCCTGTTTTCATCTCGGCGATCCTTCCCTCGTACAGAACAAGTCCCCCGAGGATTTGAACGTCAAAGGGTCTCATCCGAAGCGCCCTTTTCGACGCTTCGCGGACGACGGCAAAGGCCTCGACGAGGATGTCGTCCAGCTCGACTCCGTTTTGCAGCTTGTCACGGAAATAAGGGGTTTTGGCCTTGAGTTCGTCATCAGTCGCCGCCGCCATGGCCGGCTCAAGTTGATTGATCTCATGAAGAATCAGAGAGAGGCGTTTCATCTCCCTTTCGTTCTTGCTTCCAAAAATCTTCCTGAGAATTAAACTGATCATAACATTCCTTAAAAAAAAACCGGCGCGATGACCGGTGGATTTGGTTCTCTACTGGGCGGACATTTCGTACCCTTCAGCCTTCAATTCAGACGGCTACGTAAAAAGTCCGGATGCTGCGTTGCGCTTCATCCTTCGTCATTGCG
>CAKKRN010000305.1 GCA_919902745.1 Syntrophaceae bacterium
TGATCATGTTCTGGACCTCGCGGACCCCCTCGTAGATGTCGATGATTTGGGCGTCCCGGATAAGCTTCGAGATCTCGTATTCCGACATGAAGCCGTACCCGCCGTGGAGGTGCAACCCCTCCGTCGAGCAGAATACGGCCGCCTCCGCTGCGAGGTTCTTGGCGAGCGAGGCGTAAACGCCCCGGTCGGGCGCCCCCTCCTGGACCATGAAAGCCGCCTTGATCAGGGCCATCTCCGCCATTTCGACCCGTTTCCACATGGCAACCAGGGTCTCCCGGGCGACAGGCATGTCGCAGATCCGCTGGCCGAACTGTCGGCGCTCCTGCGTGTAGGCAAGCGTGACATCGAGGGCGCGCCGGGCGAGACCGACGCCGATGGCGGCCACCATGGGCCGCGCATAGTCAAGAACATCGGTGAGGTACTGGAATCCGAGCCGCCGGTCGCCGATGATCTGAGCGTCGCTGATCTCCACATCCTCGAAGGTGACGGTCGCCGTGTTGGAGAGGCGCTGTCCCAACTTGTCCTCCGGCTTTCCCGTTACGATCCGCCCCCCGCAGGGAAGCGGGATCTCCCGACAGGCATGGGATCCGGCCTCCGCCGTGTCAGGCTCCACGGCGATCGCGGGGACGACGACGCAGGCGATAAAGGGTGAAGAGGATTTGCCGACCTTGCAGAAAACGGTAAACTGGGATGCGAACGAGGCGTTCGTGATGAAGCATTTCGATCCATTGAGCAGGTATCTCCCATCCTTTCCTTTCCGAATGACGCTCGTCATGGCGGAATTGTCTGAGCCCGCCCCCGGTTCCGTCAGGCAGAAGGAAGCCAGCAGCGGCCGCTCCACGAAGGGGGCCAGGAAGGCGTGTTGCTGCGCCTCCGTACCATGCATGGCGATTACGGCATTGGCCAGATCGTTGCACATGGCCGACGTTGCGATGCCGCTGTCCCCGTAAGAGAGTTCCCGGATGATGAGCGCCGTCGAGATGAGGTCGATACCGTACCCCTTGACCGCCTCCGGGATGGAAAGGTTCAGAATCCCGAGGTCCCAGGCTTTCCGGATGATATCGAAGGGAAAGGCGTGGTCCTTCTCAAGGTTCATGGCGCGGGGCATGATCTCACGGCCGACAAAACGGCGCACCGTTTCCACATACTGCTTCTGCTCTTCGTTCAGATTCAAATCCATCAGAAAATGCCTCGTTCCATTGCCTTTTTCCGTCCCCCGCGCGGGCCGCGGACGCAATAACCCGACGCCGCACCGGCCGGTTGCAAGGTAATGAGCATCAACCGTGCCACAACGTCGTCGGCTTCGCAAAAAGTCCCTACGGTGTGTTCAAGCTTCATTCCCCGTCGTGGTAACATAAACAAAAGAACCCATCATTCCTCAGGATTCGCGCGTCTCACCTCCGGCGTTTTTTGAAGCGGCCTCCCAAATCATCGCATAGATGACTTTTCCAGAACGCCAACGTCGGACCGCGAATATCGCCTCGGGGTGCGTAATATCCGGCGCGGGTGCGAAGCCTGCTACGCAGCTGTTTTCCCTCTGCTTGACTTCCCATGCGGGATTACGGTATGGCAGATAGGACCAAGCAAAGATCTCCGGGGGAAGGTGTCGGACAACAATGGAAATCTTCATGCTGACGGCGGTGGGTGTTACGGTATCCGTCGCGCTGATGATCAACAAGAAGCGGGAGCCGCTCCACATCTCTTTCGCCGCCCTTTGCCTGGCCATCTCCTTTCACAAAGGGGGCATCTTCTTCAACCCGTTCTTCCATTCGGGGGCCTGGCTTCTCGTCGAGCGGTTGGGGTTCCTCGCCATCCCCCCCCTCACGATCA
>CAKKRN010000306.1 GCA_919902745.1 Syntrophaceae bacterium
AAATTATTTTTGACGGCAGCGGGCATGCTGTTGTATGATCCATGCCGTCGATGCAACCCCGCCGGCATCGGTTTTCAAGTTGAAAAACATCCGTCATTGTCCGAATGAACGAACCGGAAGAGGAGGTAAAGTTATGAGTAAAAATGGTGATTTTATTGCAGGTCTTGTCGTTGGTGGTCTGATCGGAGCGGTGATCGGTATCCTCTACGCGCCGAAAAGCGGGAAGGAAACCCGCGAGGAGATCGGGCGGAAGGCCGATGAACTCCTTTCCAAAGCGAAAGAGGAGTACGGCCATGCCGTTGAAAAGAGCCGCAAGGCTTACGAGGCGACCGTAGAGCGCCTGAAGGAACTGGAGGAGACGGCAAAGGAAAAGGTTGAGGAGGTGGGCGAAAAGGTGGACGAGCTGGCCGGCCGGGGGAAAGAGACCTTGCTGGATGGGAAAAGCCGGCTGAAGAAGGCCATCGAAGCGGGGGTCGGCGCCTTCCGGGAGGAACAGAATAAACCCTCTGAACATCCAATGAAGGAGTGACGCCGTGACCGACAGCATTTTGATCCTATTGAGTGTCGCCTTTCTGCTTTTCGCCGGACTTTGCGTTCCGTTTCTCATTCAGATCCTGCGTACGGCAAGGGAGATGGCCTTCACCCTCCAGGTCCTCAATCAGAGACTGCCGCTGATCATGAAGAATCTGGAGGAGATCACGACCAACATCAACCGGACGTCGACCACCGTCCACCGACAGGTCGCCGAAATTTCTCTGACCCTGAGGCGGGTTCAGGGGATCGTTGGCCTTTTCCTTGGACTGGAGGAGGTTCTCCGGCGCCGGATGAGTTTTCCCTTTGCGCGCACCCTTCGGACCTCCATGGCGGTGGGCAGAGGGGTCCGGGTCTTTATCGACTGCCTCACGGGCGGTGGTCCGGAAGGGAAGGGCGGTCGTTCGTCATAGGTCGCCTTGATTGGGCATAACACAGCGGAACCAGGCAACCGGAGGGCTGATATGGCCGGTGTAACGTATGGAAGCAGGGGGGGACGGGTCCGGGTTCAGACCCTTCAGGACAAGGCCAGACCCGCCAGGTCGGCCGAAGAGGTCGTCCGGGAGATCAAGGCGTCGCAGCAATCCGGCGGGGAGGAGTACCGGGAGAGGGCTCTGTCCTTGCACGGTCTGATCTGCGGCCGCTGCGGCAGAGAGTTTGATGCCGCGAACCGCCGCCTCCTGACCGTCCATCATAAAGACGGCAATCACCACAACAACCCTCCGGACGGAAGCAACTGGGAGAACCTCTGCGCTTACTGCCATGAGGATCTCCACAGTCGGGGGGTGCTGGGAGATTACATGGAAGGAACGGCCGCCTCCCGGGAGCAGGTTGTCGTCTATCGCGATGAAGCCGCCGCGGGGGGGATGGGCGCCCTCGCCGATAAACTTAAAAAAGCGCTGGAAAAAAAGAGATCATCACAGGATTCATAACATAGGGAGGGTCTGAGATGGGGAAGATGTTGTGGGAGCCTTCGGAGGAACGCGTCAGGAACAGCAACATGTACCGCTTTATGTCGTTCGTAAACGACCGGCACAAGCAGGCATTCACCGATTATGACGGCCTGTATGCCTGGTCGGTGAATCATATTCCCGAATTCTGGGCAGCGGTCTGGGATTTCGTCGGGATCCATGCCTCCCGGGTCTATGACCGGGTGATCGATAACGAACACAAAATGCCCGGGGCAAAGTGGTTTCCGGGCGCCCGTCTGAACTTTGCGGAGAACCTGCTGCGCTTCCGGGATGATTCCGTGGCTCTTATCTTCAAAGGCGAGGATCACCCGACGGTGAAGATGACCTACGCCGAACTGTATGATGAGGTGGCCAGAGTGGCGAAGAGTCTGAAGGCGTGCGGGGTTGGGCCCGGCGACCGCGTCGTCGGATTCATGCCGAACATGCCCGAGGCCGTGACGGCGATGCTTGCCGCGACAAGCATAGGGGCGGTGTGGTCCTCCTGCTCTCCCGATTTCGGGATCAAAGGCGTGCTGGACCGTTTCGGGCAGATCAAACCGAAAGTTCTTTTCGTCGCCAACGGCTACTTCTTCAAAGGGAAGAGCCTCGATTCGATCTCCCGTGTGGCGGAGATCATCAGGGATCTTCCCTCGATCGAGAAGGTCGTCGTCGTTCCCTATACGGAAAACGAGCCGGATATCGGCGGCCTGCGCAATGCGATCCATTATAAGGATTTCCGGGCGCCGGAAAACGGTCTGAAAATCCAGTTCGAGCAGCTCCCGTTCGAACACCCGCTCTACATCATGTTCACCTCGGGGACGACCGGTCTGCCGAAGTGCATGGTGCAGAGCGCCGGCGGGATCCTGATCCACCACCTGAAAGAGTTGATCCTCCATACGAACCTCAAGCGGGAGGATACGATCTTCTATTTCACCACCTGCGGCTGGATGATGTGGAACTGGCTCGTGAGCTCGCTCGGCGTGGGCGCGAAACTCCTCCTCTATGACGGGAACCCTTTCCATCCGGACCCGGGCGTCCTGTGGCGTACGGCCCAGCAGGAGGGGATCACCGTATTCGGGACCAGCGCCGGTTACATCGCCGCGCTGATGAACGAAGGGCTCCGGCCGGGCAAGGAATATGACCTTTCCGCCCTCAAAACCATCCTCTCGACGGGGTCGCCCCTCTCCGAAGATGGGTTCGAGTTTGTCTACCGGGAGGTCAAGGCGGATCTTCAGCTCGCCTCAATCTCCGGCGGCTCGGACATCAACGGCTGCTTCGCGCTGGGAAACCCGATGGGACCGGTATATTCCGGAGAACTCCAGTGCCGGGGCCTTGCGATGAAGGTCGAGGCCTTCGACGAGAACGGCCAGCCGGTGATCAACCGGCAGGGCGAGCTCGTCTGCACGGCGCCTTCCCCCTCGATGCCTATCTACTTCTGGGACGATCCGGGAAGCAAGAAATACAGGGCCGCCTATTTCGAGGTCTATCCGAATGTATGGCGGCACGGGGATTACATCCTCATCAACGAGCGAGGCGGCGTCGTGATCTACGGCCGCTCCGACGCCACACTGAACCCGGGCGGCGTCCGGATTGGAACGGCGGAGATCTACCGCCAGGTCGAGAACATCGAGGGGATTGCCGACAGCATCGTCGTCGGGCAAAACTGGAAGAACGACGTCCGCATCATTCTCTTCGTCAAGATGGCGCAGGGGAAGGAGCTCACCGACGAGCTCCGGGACCGGATCCGAAAGATGATCCGCGTGAACGCATCCCCGCGCCACGTTCCGGCCAAGATCATCGCCGTGCCGGATATCCCGTACACGCTGAACATGAAGAAGGTCGAGCTTTCGGTGAAGAAGGTGATCGAAGGGCAGGCCGTTCAGAATAAGGACGCCCTGAAGAATCCGGAGGCCCTCGACCACTATGCGGGGATCCCGGAATTGCAGGAGGAATGAGGACTTCGTAAGCGCCACGATGCACCCCTCGACAGGCTCGGGGTGACAGACGAAGATGTCATGGTGAGCTGGTCGAAACATGAACATAACGAGAGGGGCGGCCATCGGCCGCCCCTTTTCATTTCAGCAGGACGCGGAGGTTGTCCCGTTCCGTCACCATCTTGTCGCCCACGGAGGTTCCGCAGAAGGTGCAGGTAT
>CAKKRN010000307.1 GCA_919902745.1 Syntrophaceae bacterium
GGCCTGGGATCTTCAGGAAAACACGATCCGGCCGGATTGGGGAAGGATCCTCGTCGGCGGCGCCATCGAGGAGCTCGACGTGACCTGTCTCGATACGATCCCGAGAAAGCATTACAGCGCCAAGGCGAGGGTGACGCTGGTCTTCGCCGACGTCCAGAAGAAGAGGATCTTCTACCGAATCACCTCGGAGAGCAGCTCCACGCTGGACCACATCATTTTCTCGGAGGAGAAATTGGAGAGTCAGATCAACGGCGTTCTCTCGGAGGCCATGGAAAAGGCCATCGAGGGACCGGAGACGGCCAGACAGATCCGGGAGGCGCTGAAGGAATAGCGCCCCCGGAGCAGCCGTCACCAGTGGGGCTGGTTCCCGATCCGGTGCCCCATCACCTCCGTGGTCTCGGTCACGACGACGAAGGCGGCCGGATCGTTGCGGCGGACGATCTGCTTGAGGGTCGCCACCTCCCGGAAGGTCACCACCGTGTAGAGGATCTGCTGCTCCCGCTGCGAATAGGCCCCCTGACCTCGGATGATGGTCACCCCGCGGTGGATCTCATCAAGGATCCCCCGGGAGATCTCTTGCCACCGGGGCGAGATGATGAAGATCGCCTTCCGCTGGCTCAGGCCCGTGACCACGAGGTTCATGATCTGCGCGGAGACGTAGAGGTAGATCATGGTGTAGAGCGCATCCTCGACGGAGAAGAGCAGGGCTGCGGCCGCCAGGACCAGGATGTTGAAGGCGAGCCGGGTCGTCCCCAGACGGATGGAGAAACGCTGGAGAAGGATCACCGACAGGATGTCCGTTCCGCCCGCCGACCCCATAGACTTCAGGATGATCCCCGATCCCGTTCCCAGGATGAGGCCGGCCAGGATGGCAGCCAGAAGCGGGTCCTTAACCGGAATGACGCCGAGATCCACCCAGGCGACGGCGCTGGAAAAGATGATCGTCCCGGCGATGCTGTAGAGGAAGAACCGGCGGCTGATGAAGAACCAGCCGGCCAAAAAAAGCGGCACATTCGCAACGGCGTAGATCAGCGCGACGGAGAGGACCGGAACCAGATAATGGAGGAGGAGCGCAAGCCCCGTCACCCCGCCGCTGACGAAGCGGTGGGGGATCAGGAGCCCGTTGATCCCCGCAGCGGTCACTACGCTTCCCGCGCACAACAGGAACAGGTTCCAGCCGACGTCCTTCAGGAAAGGCCAGCCGCCCCATTGGGAAACACCCTTCATTTCCGTTCTCCTCCCGTTGAGCGATTTTTAAGGTCGGTTGGATTGCCTTGTTACACCACTTTATCGACTCTTTAAATATTGCTTCATGTCGCGATAGTAGTTCTCATGCGGCCCGATCATAACGAGTTCCAAATCACCGGCAACCATGCGATATGCGAGTAGGTACCGGGTTGTCTTGAATTTGAACTTGTGAACAAATACGCCCCGAAGATCGCCTTTCTTTTCCGTACCGATGCCTGGGTCTTCCGCAATTCTTTTGATTTCTCGATCCAACGAGTCTTTCTCAGGCTTCGACATTTTCTTCACTTTTTTCTCAAATGATCTTGACTGGTAAATTCTCATAAGAGGCTACCCAAAAGTGAATTCGGTCTTCTCGCCCTGGTCCAGTTCGTCTATTCCAATCAAAATCTCCTTGATGAGAGAATAAGGCAAACCCGGATTTTCTTCGACACATTTACCCATGCGCGCCCAATGTTCAATCTGTCCAGCTACGGACCTGTGATCAATCCGACTAAATTTCTTAGCCTCACCGACAAGCTCTTCCGATACCCTTACTGCTGTTGCCATGACAGATTCCTCCAAATTATTGCCGTTGCATTATACTACCATTATAAATCTATTGATTGCACGGTGCAACAATAAATTTTCACAAAATTTTTTAGGCAACGATAAGCTCACCCAGAGCCGGCTTTATCGGCGATTGGGTGCAGCGACTGGTTCGACGCTCCTATTCGTCAGTCGGCTCTATCACTCGTGCAACCTCACTCCCACACTTCTTGCAGGTGCCCCGTAACACCAAAGACCGTCCTATCATTTCTCCCTCACGGAGCAGCAAGGGCACGCCAACCCGGCACTGAGAGCACCATACTTCTTCGACGATTTCTTTTCGCGCCCACCCAGGCACCTGTTCCCATCGCTTCTTTGCCGCTGGTGTGAACTTCGGTAAGGGTATGACCTTCTCTTCCTCCTTGGCGAAATACCGTTCAAAAAGCTCCTTCGCCTTGAGAAAGCCTTCCTCGGTCATTCCGACCGATTTTGCCCTACCTATAGGGTTTGATAAGTATCCTTTGTCGTGAAGCCTGTTCAAAGTGTCCCAGTCAAATCCCTTCCAAGCTCTTGCACCTATCCCCTCATGCCTTTCGTGAGTAACCAAGTAGAGGAGTGCCAGGGTATATTCGTCTATTTTATCGTCGTCGTAGTTCATTCATTCTCCGTCGAACGGCACTGTAGCCGCTTGATGCCAGGCGCGGCAGCGCCGGCCAGAAAGCGGATGGCGCGGCGCGAAGCGTCCAAGCCATCACGGCGGTCACCGGCGCGTTGGCTTTTTGGTTGCGTCCGTGTGAACCGTCTTGTTAGCGAAATGATTTATCCTTTAATAATCTCGACAAGTTTTTCAATAACTTGATTCAATTTATCATTCTTGATGTGGCCCGCTCGATATAAAATAATGTGGCTGTCTGCGGTAAATAGCCGATTGGGTCTTATATTGCCTGATTGTTTGAGATTACCTGATTCAAAATCAGTTTCATCGATTGAGATGGCGTAGGTATCTTTGATGGTTTTACTGGTTATCTGGCACAGAATGGCATCGTCTCCTTCAAGGGAGACGACTACGAGAGCAGGTCGGCGTTTGGACTGGCTTAGATCTGAGAAGGGGAATGGGATGACAACAACATCTCCTTTTATAAATTTTGCCATGCTTCGTCCTCCTCAGGCTTTAACCAATCCTCAGATAAAGAGGATTCGCTCATGATGGCAATATCCAGCTTTTCATGAACGATCTTCGCCTTCAGGAAATGGACGAAATCAAGCAC
>CAKKRN010000308.1 GCA_919902745.1 Syntrophaceae bacterium
CTTGCAGCCGGCATAGCGCACGAGATCAATAATCCGCTGACGAATGCCTCTTTGGGCATCCAGACACTCAAAACCAGATTGAAAAGTAACGGCGAACAACGCGACGCTATTGAAAAACTCGACGCGGTTGAAAGAAATATAGACCGGGCATCGGCCATAGCTCAGGAACTTCTCCAGTTTTCCCGCCAGCGAGAAACAGAATTTGTTCCTCTGAATATCAACAGCATCATAAGCGGTTCGCTTACGCTCCTGGGATACAAATTAAAAAATATCGACCTTCAACAGGATCTGGCTCCGGCGCCGGAGGTTATGGGTGACAGCGGAAAGCTCGAACAGGTGTTTATCAATATTTTGTCAAATTCCCTGGAGGCCATGCCGGATGGAGGCAGGATTTTCATCTCCTCGTCACAGAAAAACGGCTTGATCGAAGTCCGTGTAACGGATACGGGTCTGGGGATTGCCGACGAGAACCTGTCACGGGTATTCGATCCCTTTTTCACGACCAAGGAAATAGGGTCGGGGACTGGACTGGGGCTCTCCATCTGTTATGGCATCATCAGGCAGCATCATGGTCATATAGAACTTTCAAGTGTCGCCGGGAGGGGCACAACAGCGACCATCAAAATTCCAACCAGGGAGCAATATGAAAAAGATACTGATTGTGGACGATGACGCAGAATTCAGATTGAATCTCACCGAGGTATTGACGGGAGCGGGGTATCGGACCGAGAGCGCGGCGTCGGCCCAAGAGGCGATTGCAAGGAGCGAAGAAGAGGAGTTTGACATCATCCTCCTTGATTTTATGATGCCGAAAATGAACGGCATCGACTCACTCCGTACGCTGAGAAGAGTGCGACCGAAAGTAAAGGTGATCATGATAACCGCCTTCGCCACGGTCGAGAACGCGGTCGATGCCATGAAAAAGGGGGCGAGCGATTACATTTCCAAACCATTTAAGATCGAAGCCCTGCTGACGACCATACGGCGCGTGCTTGAGGAGGCAAAATTCGAAGTGTGCGTGAATAATCCGGACTTCGATCGTACACTGAGCTCTCTGGCCAACCCCATCCGGCGAAATATAATCAAACTGCTGCACGCCAGAGAGAATATGCGTCTCATGGAAATTACCCGCGAGTTGGGGATCGATGACCACACGAAAGTGGTATTTCATTTAAAGCTTTTAAAAGAAGCCGGGATCGTAGAGCAGGACAAGGAAAAATCTTATTCCCTCGCCAAAGAAGGGAAAAGGACTATCGACTGTCTCCGGATGTTGGAAAATTACCTTCCCCTGTGACAAGGGCTACTATTTTAACATGTTGTCATGAACTGCCATTTCCTGTCCGGTTATTCCGGATACCCCGCCTGTGAAGAACTATTCACAAGAAATGCAAATCGGTGAATAAGTTTTCTCTTGTGTCATTGTCTCATTCAGGCATAAACGATTACCGACAAACCAAACCATGTGCATGTTGTCGATGTCAATAAAAGTGAATTTCTTTACGGTTTTTTTCTCGCACTCCACTGCAAAGTGGAGCGCATTCAAGGGAAGGAGTAATGAAATGAAAAGAAGGATGACGTTTTTTCTGGTTCTTGCGGCTATTTTCTTTGTAACCTTTGCTTATACAGCTTCCGCAAAGATGGCGCCCGGTCCGTCCAAAGATCCGATCACGGGCAAGGCCTACGCAGGTTCGGAGAAATGTAAGATGTGCCACAAGGCACAATATGATGACTGGAAGAATACCATTCATGCCTGGATGGTCCGCCCGATAGCCAAAGGTGATTTAAAGAATGCCAAGGCCGACCTCACCCTCGAGGGCGCCCCAAAGCCAGACCAGTATGACTGGGCCTATGTCATCGGCGGCTGGTACAAGGAAGAACGTTACACCTTCTGGGATGAGAAGGGGAATATTATTGACGGGGAGTTTGAATATACCCGGCCGAGGAAGCATTTTTCTTTGCGCAAGAATAAGGATGGTTCCCTTTCGCGGCTCGATTGGTTCAATGAGTGCGGAAACTGCCATGCTACCGGAACGAATTACAAGGAGCGGACATTTGTCGAGTTTAACATCGGGTGCGAGGCTTGTCATGGCCCCACGGCCGACCATGCCAAAAGCCCGAAGAAGGTGAAGGCGGTCATCGACAAGCACACCGAGAACTGCGGCCGCTGCCACATCCGGGCCCGGATGAAGGGGGATCTGAAGAAGTTCAACTATCCGGTTCATTACGAGCTCAATAAGCCCCAGACGCTGATGAAGGATTTGGATCCGGAGCCTTATACGGCGGCAGGTTCTTTCTTCCCGGATCAGAAGAACGCCAACCGCCACCGGCAGCAGTATCTCGAATGGATCAAGAGTCGCCATAACGGCGTACCGGACCTCAGTTGCGTGACCTGCCATGACCCCCATAAGGGAAGTCTCTCTTACCGATCGGGCCAATTAAAAGGGGATGAACGTTCCTTGTGCGGGAAATGCCATGAAGATATTGCCGCTGATCCTAAAAAACATTCCGGACACCGATATGCAGTCGCCTCCTGTTCGTCCTGCCACCTGCCCTACACCATAGGGGCCGGATCGGTTCCGAATCACACCTTTGAGGCGCTACCCCCTTCAAAGACCATCCAGTTCGGGGTTGATGAAAAGAGCGGCAAACCCAAAATGCCGAATTCGTGCAGTCTCTACTGCCATACGAAAGAGACGGTAACCGCCATGGACGAGAAATATAAGACAATATTCAAAAAATAAGCTTCAATATTCCTGAAAAAAGATGGGGAGGGACAGTCATCCTGACGCCCTCCCCATCGCAATTCCAAGGCTGTGACGGTGAGAAAGAAAAAGAGACGAACGAAAAGAGGGAACCGACAGGCTCCCTCTTTTTTCGGATAGTGGATCTTCCCTGGAACAAAGGCCGCTCCGA
>CAKKRN010000309.1 GCA_919902745.1 Syntrophaceae bacterium
CGGCATCGCGATCCCGGGAGCTCTTCAGGGTGTCTCGTTTCGGATTTCCGCGGGAAGGGGCAGGCCCTGCCGGTACGCCTCCACAACCGCCAGATCGGCTTCGACCCAGTCGAGGGTCGGGAGATCATCCGGCTTGAGCCAGACGACGGCATGGTGCTCGTTCAGCGTCATCTTCCCGGAGCGAATCGCGCAGACGAAGGGGTGGAGTTTGACCATGAAGGCCGGGTAGCGGTGCGTCGAGGGCGGCAGCGCCCGCTTCACGACCACGCGCAGGCCCATCTCCTCCATCAGCTCCCGGTGGAGACTCGCCTCCGTGCCCTCCCCCGGCTCGATCTTCCCGCCGGGAAACTCCCATTTGAGGGGCATGCGCATGGATGCGCCCCGCTGTGCGGCCAGGACGAGGCCGTCCCGCTCGATGATCGCGCAGGTCACGTGGATATCGGTTTGGTTTTCTTTACTCATCATCGGCTGTCGCGCAAAATGGCCCTCTCCATGCCGTATTCAAAGGACGCAATCTGCGACCTGAAACCTGTCAAAATGGATATGTTCATTCAGACATACATCGGAAGGGATTAATAAACAAGGGGAAACCAGGATCTTCGAGCCTGTCTTATCAAGCGCGCTCCCCCGCCTTCCGGAGGAGGAGCTCCCAGTCTTCGTTCACCATCTTCTGGATTTCGTCAAGGTCCCGGTCGGCCAGATGTTGGAAACGCCCCTGAAGGCGGAAGTACTCGCGGACGAGGTAGCCTCTGGGCTTGTGATTGATCGTGTAGCGCAGGCCGTCCTCCACCTCGTAGAGGGGGAAGATGTTCGTCTGGACGGCCATCCGGGCGATCTTCACGGACATCTCGGAAGGGATCCGCCACCCCGTGGGGCAACTCGCGTAGATGTGGAGGAAGCGTGAGCCTTTGATGCCCTTGGCCTTTTCGGCTTTCCGGAGAAGGTCCTCGGGAAAGGCGATGCTCGCCGTCGCGGCGTAGGGGATCCGGTGAGCAACGAGCGCCTCGACGATGTTCTTCTTCCGCATCTTTTTCCACTCCCGGCCGGGGGTGGTCGTTGTCCAGGCCCCGTAGGGGGTCGAGGAACTCCGCTGGATCCCCGTGTTCATGTAAGCCTCGTTGTCATAGCAGACATAGAGGAAATCTTCGTTTCGCTCCACCGCCCCGGAGAGGGACTGGAAGCCGATGTCGAAGGTGCCTCCGTCGCCGGCCCAGGTGACGACGGTGGTCTCCGTATCGCCCAGCATGTCGAGGGCTGCCCGGACGCCGCTCGCCGTCGCGCCGCCTGTCTCGAAGGCTGAATGGATGACGGGAATCTTCAGCGTGGATTGCGGGTAGGGTCCGGCGATGATCGTCCAGCAGCAGGCGGGGAGGACCAGGACCGTCTTCTCCCCCAGCGCCTTGAGAAAGAAGCGCATGGCGATGGCCGCGCCGCACCCCGGGCAGCCCACGTGCCCCGAATGCATGTATTCCCGTTCCGTTATTTCAGCGTCCATCACCCGCCTCCCTGAGACCGATCCAGACCCCTTCCCCTTCGGGCCGGTCGGTTGACTGCGTTCTCCGGTAGATTTTCTCGATGACCTCCGGCGTCACATCGCGCCCGCCGATCCCGGCGATGTAGCCGTAAATCAGAGGCCGGGGATCGAGGTTACAGAGCGCCGCCCTAAGCTCCTGGGCGAAGATCCCCCCCGCGCCGAAGGAGCAGTTTCTGTCGACGACGGCGACCTTCTTCGCCCTGCCGATCGTCTCTCTGAGGATAGCAGCGGGAAAGGGGCGGAATAGCCGGATCTTGAGAAGGCCGACCTTCTCTCCCCGTTCCCGAAGTGTCCGGACGACGAGACGCGCGGTGCTCGTTATCGTTCCAGAGGTGACCAGGATGATCTCGGCGTCGTTGCAGTCCATGGCCTCGATAGGGCCGTGGCGCCGACCGAAAATGCGGGTGAATTCCCCCTCGATCTCAACCAACTGCATCAGGGCGTCCTCCATCGCGAGGGCCATGTCGTGGCGCATCTCCATGTAGTCGCCGGGCGGGACGAGCCCGCCGAAACTGCACGGTGCAGACGTATCCATGCGGAACCGCGGCGTATAGGGCGGCAGAAACCGGTCCGCTTCCTCCTCGGTCGGGATGTCTACCGGCTCGTAAGTGTGGGAGAGGTAGAAGGCATCGAGAATGACCATGACGGGAAGGTTAACCGTCTCGGCCAACCGGAAGGCAAGGAGCGTCGAATCCAGAACCTCCTGGCCGTCCTCGCAGTAGAGCTGGAGCCAGCCCGTATCGCGCTGGGAGAGGCTGTCCGTCTGATCGGTCCAGATGTTCCAGCCCGGGGCGAGCGCCCGGTTCACCTCTGCCATGACGATGGGGAGGCGGGCGCCGGCCGCCCAGTGGAGGAGCTCGTGCATATAAGCGAGGCCTTGGGACGAGGTGGCCGTGAAGGTCCGCACACCCATCAACTGCGCCCCGATCAGCGCGGCCAGGCAGGAGTGCTCGCTTTCCATTCGCAGGAAGCGGGCCTTGAGCACCCCTTTCTCGCAGTACTCCGAGAGGATCTCCACGATGTGGGTCTGCGGCGTGATCGGGTAAGCGGAGGTCACCTGGACCCTCGCCAGCCTCACCGCTTCGGCGACAGCATGACTTCCCTCGATGACCCGTCTCATCCCTCCCCCTCCCCCAGGAACATCGCATCCCGTGGGCATTCCACGACGCAGATCCCGCACCCCTTGCAGTAGTCGTAGTTGATGCGCCGCACATCCCCCTCCCGGATCACGGCGACATCCGGGCAGTAGAGCCAGCACTTGTCGCAGCCGTTGCAGAGGCCGCAGTTGAAGCAGCGTT
>CAKKRN010000310.1 GCA_919902745.1 Syntrophaceae bacterium
CCGAGGAGATGATGACGGACCGCTCCGAGCGTTTCATCGCCGCCGAGATCATCCGGGAGAAGATCACCATCCGCACCCACAAGGAGATCCCCTACGTGACCGCCGTCGTCGTGGACGCCTTCAAGGAGGACGAGGCGAAGAACATGATTCGGATCGCGGCAACCATCCACGTGGAAAAGGAGTCGCAGAAGGGGATCATCATCGGCAAGAGGGGCACGATGCTCAAGGAGATCGGCACAAGGGCGCGCCTGGAGATGGAGAAGTTCTTCGCCGCAAAGGTCTTCCTCGAACTCTTCGTCCGCGTCGCGAAGGACTGGACCCACGACCCCCGTATGCTCCGGGAGTTCGGGTACCGGGAGAAGGGGTAAAAAGGCCGGATACGAGAGGCCTGGTACAGGATCAGTCCGAACGACACGTTTCAAAAAAGGTCCTGGCGGCTCTTATGGATCGACCTTCGTCAGCTTCGCTCCGATCCGGGAGGCGATGATCACCAGCGTCGTGGAGATGAAGATCATCAGGATCCCCAGAGCGGAGAGCCTTCCCCACAAACCGTCTTCGGCGAACCGGAGGATCTGGACGGCGAGAACCTCCGTCCCCGGTCGGGAGAGGACGACGGAGAGGCTCAGCTCGCGGACGAACATCGTGGCCATCAGGATCCAGCCGGAGACGATTCCCGGGATCAGCAGCGGGATAACGATCCGCCGCATCGTGTAGAACGGCCCGCCGCCGCAGACCCGGGATGATTCCTCCAGGTTGCTGTGGATCTGGACGAAGGCGCTGGTCAGCGGTCGGATTCCATAGGGCAGGTATGTAGCGATGTAGCCGATCAGAAGCGCCCAGATCGTCGCGTAGAGGGGTGTCTGGACGAAAAACCACATGAAACCGATGCCGACGACGATCCCCGGGAAGGAGAATGAGAGAAAACTCAAGGATTCGAGAAAGCCGGAGGCCTTCGTCCGGACCTTGACGATCACGTAGGCAACGAAGAAGGAGAGGATCATCCCCAGCGTCGCCCCGCCGACGCCGAGGTAGAGGCTGTTCTTGAGCGACAGCAGCGAGACGGGGTCCTTGAGGACCGCGATCCAGTGCTTCCAACTCATCATCGCGAAGGCCTTCGCGCTCGGAACCATGGAGTAGGGAACGACGGAGGTGTAGAAGAGGACCAGGACCGGCAGAACGATCAGCACAAACGATAGCAGCGCGACGATTCCGAAAAGGGGATACCGGGCCCCCTTCAAGTCGATGACACTCGGCCGGTAGCCCCGGCTGGAGACGGTGACGTATTTCTCCCCTTCCCGGGTCAGGTGGCGGTAGAGGAAGATCAGCGTGATCGAGGCGGCCAGCGCGCTCATGCCCACCGCCGCCGCCATCCCGTAGTCCGTGACATACCCGGTTGCGACGACACGGTAGATGTGGGTCGCCAGCACGTAGATCCGCCCCGGCATGCCGATCACCGAGGGAACGGCAAAGGAGGCCAGGCTCCGGACGATGACGAGCGTCGCTGCGGCCAGGATGGCCGGCCGGAGAACCGGCAAGGTGATCCGAACCAGCGTCCGCAGGTTTGACGCCCCGCACACCTTCGAGGACTCCTCCAGCGAAACGTCGAACGCCGACATGGCCGGGGCGATGACCAGGTAGGCGATGGGCAGGTCCAGGAGCCCCTCCACGAGGATCATCCCCTGGAGCGTATAGATGTTCAGCGCCGCCCCCTCCAGGCCGAAGACCTGCCTCAAAAAAAGGTTGATCATGCCGTTCGACGGGTTCAGCAGCAGAACCCAGCTCACGGCGAACAGGATGTGCGGGACCATCATCGGGATCAGCGAAATGATCCGGAACATGAACTTGAACGGGATGTTCGTTCGGGTGTTCAGATAGGCCAGAAAAAGCGCCAGGACGGTGGCAACGAGCGCGGAGCCGATCGTGAAGACGGCCGTGTTGACGAGGATGTCGGCAAACGCGGGATCGGTGTAGGCCTTGACGTACTTCGAGAGCGTGAACGTTCCGAAGGCGTTGAGCCCCTCGCTGAAGCTCCCCAGGACGAGCATGACGACGGGGCAGACCGTGAGGAATCCGACAATCGCGATCAGGCCCGGCGTCAGGCCCGTTCTCGTCTTTTGCATCGCACGCTACCTTTTTTAATTCAACAGGATCGAGCAGTGACGCGGATCGAAGTGGAGGGCAATCTCTTCGCCCTCCCGGACGGCGGTTGTCGGCTCGATTCGGAAGATCAGCAGGGTCTCTCCGACCCGGATCTCCCCCTCGTAGGCGTCGCCGACGAAGACCAGGGATTCGACCCTTCCCCGGAAGATGTTGCGCCCAACCTTAGGATCTCCTTTCAAAACCCGGATGAATTCCGGGCGGATGCACACGGTGACCGCCGCACCCGGCGAGGCGTTGATCTTCTTCTCGCAGGCGATGGCGCCGATCGCGGAATCGATCATCGTATAGGGCTCCCCGACCGCCGCGACCCTTCCCTCGATGAAGTTCGCGCGGCCGATGAAGTCCGCCACGAACCGCCGGTCGGAGTCGAAATAGATCTCCCGCGGCGTCCCCAGCTCGATGATGCGGCCGCTCTTCATCACCGCGACGGTATCCGAGAGCGACAGGGCCTCGATCCGGTCGTGGGTCACGTAAACGGCGGTGATCTTGAGTTCCGTGAGAAAGGCCCGCAGCTCCTTGCGCGTCTCCTCCCTTAGCTTCGCGTCCAGGTTGGAGAGAGGCTCGTCGAAGAGGATCACCTTCGGCTCAGCGACCAGGGCCCGGGCGAGGGCGACCCGCTGCTGCTGCCCGCCGCTTAGCTTCGTCGCCGGCCGCTTCTCGAACCCATCCAACTGGACGAAATGGAGCGTCCTGGCGACCTTGCGGACGATCTCCTCCTTGGGTTCGTTGCGGGTCTGGAGCGGGTAGGCCACGTTGTCGAAGACGTTCATGTGGGGCCAGATGGCGTAGGTCTGGAACACCATCCCCAGCCCCCGCCGGTCCGGCGGGACGTAGATGCCCTTTTCCGCCGAGAAGACCACCTCGCCGCCGATCGCGATCTCCCCCGAATCGGGCATCTCCAGGCCGACGATGCAGCGCAGCAACGTGGTCTTGCCGCAGCCGCTCGGCCCCAGCAGCGTGAAGATCCGGTTGGCCGGGAT
>CAKKRN010000311.1 GCA_919902745.1 Syntrophaceae bacterium
TCCCCATCACCTCCATCGGATCGGACGCCGGAAATGATGTTGCCCGGAGGCCATTATTACACGCAATTTCAATTATATCCGTAAGATAGTATTCCCTCTGGGCATTCCGGTTGCCGAGGGCGGCGACTGCCGTAAAAAGGAAGCCGCTCTCAACGCAATAGATCCCCGTATTGATCTCCCGGATCTTCTTCTCATCCAGCGTGGCATCCCTCTCCTCCACAATTTTCAGAACATGCCCTTCGGCCGACTTGACCACGCGGCCATAACCGGCGGGCTCCGTCAGGATCGTGGTCAGGACCGTAACCGCAGCCCTTGCCGAGCGGTGCCGTTCATACAGCGTCTTTACCGTCTCCGGCAGGATCAGCGGGACATCCCCGCAGAGGATAACCATGGCACCATCATAGTCCCGGAAGTCGTTCGCGGCCTGAAGGACCGCGTGACCGGTCCCCAACAGCTCCCGCTGTTCCACAAAGATCAATCCCCGATCCCGGAATTTCTCTCGGATCTGCTCCGCCTGATGGCCGATCACCACGACGATTTTTCCCGAGCCCGCCGCCTGGGCCGCCGCAACCGGATAGGTCAGCATGGGGGCGCCGCAGAGGGGATGGAGAACCTTCGCGAGATCGGATTTCATCCGCGTCCCTTTGCCCGCCGCAAGGATGATCGTGGAGAATCCTCCCGCTTCTCTCGTCTGCGTATCGTATTTATCGTTCATGCTTCGCAACCTCAACAGGTTTCTCCCAACTTCCGGAATCGGAGAACCTTCTGTGATATCCTGCCGTGTAACGTCGACAAGATCACGGCAAAACTTATCAGATCCCGAACGGAAAAGACAATCGATTTATCGTCGCGCCGGATCCACCGTCGCACGGACTGCCGTCCGATCGGCTCGGACGGATTTGTTTGACTCGTACCTCATTTTCCGATATGTGTACGCCCTGTATCACAACGGCAACGGAAGGAGACCCCCTCATGACCCATGTCCTTCTTATCGGCAACGGGGCCAGGGAACATGCGATCGCCGAGGCGATCCGACGCTCGGCACAGAACCCCCTCCTCTATTCTTTCATGAAAACAAACAACCCCGGCATCGCTTCCCTCTCGGAGAAGATCTGCCTCGGCCGGTACGATGAGCCGGAGGCCATCGTGGCTTTTGCCCGCGATGCAGGTGTCGACTTCGCCATCGTCGGCCCCGAGGACCCTCTGAGCCACGGCGTCGTAGACGCACTCACGGCGGCTGGAATCCCGGCGGTGGGACCGACCCGCTCCCTCGCCCGTCTGGAAACATCGAAGTCCTTCACGAGGAACCTGCTCGAAAAATACGATATCCCGGGAAACCCGCGCTTCCGGAATTTCACCTCCCTGGATGGGATCGACGCCTTTTTGGGCGAACTGGACGGCATCGTCCTCAAGCCGGACGGCCTGACCGGGGGCAAGGGGGTTCTCGTCCAGGGGGATCACTTTCAGACGCATGCGGAGGCCATGGAGCACTGCCGCGATATCCTCCGAATCCATCCCGGCGTAACCGTGGAGGAGAAACTGGAGGGCGAGGAGTTCTCCCTGCAGTGCCTCAGCGACGGCAGGACGGTCGTCCCAACCCCGCCGGTCCAAGACCACAAACGGCGCTTCGTCGGCGATAGCGGCCCGAACACGGGGGGAATGGGCTCCTATTCCTGCGCAGACCACCTCCTCCCCTTCCTGGATGCCGATGCCGTCGCCGAGGGGCTGGCCATCACCCGGAAGGTCGCCGAGGCGATCCGTCTGGAAACGGGCATCCCCTACAAGGGGGTCCTGTACGGCGGTTTCATGCTCACCCGCACCGGGGTCAAGTTGATCGAATACAACGCCCGCTTCGGCGACCCCGAGGCCATGAACATCCTTCCCCTTCTCCGGACCGACTTCATCGACGTCTGCCGGGCGATCATCGACGGGAAGCTGGACCGCCTCGACATTGTATTTGAAAAAAAGGCAACGGTGTGCAAGTATATCGTCCCCAAGGGCTACGGCCTCCCGGAGGATCACCCTGACGCCTCTTTCGAATCATCGCTCATTGTGATCGGTGACGTGCAGACGGCACGGCTCTACTATTCATCCATTGACCAGCGCTCCGACGGGCTCTACATGACCCCGTCGCGGGCGATCGGGGTGGTTGGAATTGCCGATGCTCTGCCCGAAGCGGAAAGAATCGCCGAAAGGGCGGTCGCCGGCGTACACGGTCCCGTCGACCACCGGCCGGATATCGGCACCGAACCGCTCATCCGGAAGCGGATTCAACATATGAAGAAACTCAAAGCAGAACCAATATAAACAGGAGGATTGCATGCAGCAAAACGATATCAAACGGGTACTGATCAGTGTGACGGACAAGACGGGGATCGTTGAATTCGCCCAGGGGCTTCGGACCTTCGGCGTGGAGATCCTCTCCACGGGCGGAACGGCGTCACAGTTGAGGAAAAGCGGCATTCCGGTGATCGATGTGTCGGATTACACCGGCTTTCCGGAGATGATGGACGGAAGGCTGAAAACCCTCCATCCGAAGATCCACGGCGGCCTTCTCGCGCTGCGGGACAATCCGGGACACATGAACGCCCTTCGGGAGCATGGGATCAACCTGATCGACATGGTCGTCATCAACCTCTATCGTTTCGAGGACACGGTCGCCAAGGAGGGCTGTACGCTGGAACACGCCATCGAAAACATCGACATCGGCGGCCCCACGATGCTCCGCGCGGCCTCCAAGAACTACCGCTTCGTCTCTGTCGTCACCGATCCGGAGGACTACCCGAAAATCCTCTCGGAGATGAAGGAGACGGGGGGCAAGATCTCCGAGGCGACCAATTTCGAGCTGGCAAAAAAGACCTTCCAGCTCACCGCCCGCTACGACGGCGCCATCTCCAACTACCTTGGCCTGCTCAGCGCCGGAAGCCCGGAAAAGTGTGCGTTCCCCGATACCTTCTCCTGCCAGTTCGCCAAGGCGCAGGATCTCCGCTACGGTGAGAATCCCCATCAGAAGGCCGCCTTCTACCGCGAGAAGAACCCGCAGCTCTCCGCCCTCTCCAATGCGCGGCAGCTCCAGGGCAAGGAGCTCTCTTACAACAACATCATGGACAGCGACGCCGCCTGGCAGGTCGTCTCCGACATCCCCCTCCCCGGCGTCGTCATCATCAAGCACGCGAACCCCTGCGGCGCGGCCACGTCCGACGGCGACATGGCCGAGGCCTTCCGGAAGGCGCTGGCGGGCGATCCCGTTTCGGCCTTCGGCGGCATCGTCGCGCTGAACCGCCCCGTGGACAAAAAGGCGGCGGAGGAGCTGGTGAAGACCTTCTTCGAAGTGATCATCGCCCCAGGCTTCGCGGCGGATGCGGCAGAGCTGCTGGAAACCCGGAAGAACGTCCGGGTTCTCGAGATACCGGCTGCTTGCAGCAAGCGCTCCTCCGGCTATGAGTTCCGCCGGGTGATGGGCGGTCTCCTCATCCAGGATCGGGACATGGATGAGTTCGACATCCGGAAGGCGAAGGTCGTTACGAAACGGATCCCGACGGAGGCCGAATACCAGGCCCTCGATTTCGCCTGGCGTGTGGTCAAACACGTCAAATCGAACGCCATCGTCTATACGACGAAAGACCAGCTTGTCGGCATGGGGGCGGGCCAGACGAGCCGTGTGGATTCGGTGAAGATCGCGACGATGAAAGCGGTCCTTCCGACGGAGGGCTGCGTCCTCGGATCGGACGCCTTCTTCCCTTTCCGCGACGGGATCGACATGGCCGCCCAGGCCGGAATCACCGCGATCATCGAGCCGGGCGGATCGGTCAAGGATGATGAGGTCATTCAGGCCGCGGACGAGCACGGCATTGCAATGATCTTCACCGGAATCCGCCATTTCAAACATTAATCCATGATTAACAAAGGAGTTGCAAGCGTATGCAGGAAAAGGCAGGGGTTATCGTCAGCGTCGTCATGGGAAGTGACTCCGATCTTCCGGTCATGGAGGAGGCCGTCAAGGTCCTGGAGGCCTTCGCGGTTCCCCATGAACTCTTTCTGACCTCCGCCCATCGGACGCCGGAGCGGACAACCGCATTCTGCCGTGGGGCGTCCAAAAGGGGGGTCCGGGTGATCATCGTCGGCGCCGGGGCCGCGGCCCATCTGGCCGGAGTAATCGCCTCTCAGACCCTGTTGCCGGTGATCGGGGTACCCATCGACGCCACATCGCTCCAGGGGCTGGACGCCCTCTTCGCCACGGTCCAGATGCCGGGGGGCATTCCCGTCGCAACGATGGCCATCGGCAAGGCGGGGGCGAAGAATGCCGCGCTGTTAGCCATTCGGATCCTCGCCCTGGAAGATGCCGATCTTCTGAAGAAGCTCCAGTCCTTTGTCCGGAAGATGGCCCAGGAGGTCGAACGGAAGCACGAAAACCTGAAGAAATGAGGTTCATCCGGTTGGTGCCTTGCTTCCTGAAATGTAGCATCCGGTAATTTTGGTGGGTATCCAACATTTCGAATAAACGGTAAACACTATCTAATGGATATAAAAAACTGTTGACACGATATTCCCTGGAGGTTATATTCCTTCTATGGCATGGGAAGTTGAATATACCGACGAATTTGAAGCGTGGTGGATTGGTCTGGACAAGGAAGAACAGATCGATATTGACGCGGTAGTCGGTTTATTGGAAGAAAAGGGGCCTCATCTGCCGTACCCCTACAGTTCAGATGTCAAAGGAACCAAGTACGGCGCATTAAGGGAGTTAAGAATTCAACACAAAGGGAAGCCGTATAGAATCCTTTACGCCTTCGATCCCCGCAGAGCGGCCATCCTACTTATTGGCGGTAAGAAGACTGGCGGTACGCGTTGGTACGAACAATATGTCCCATTGGCTGAAAGAATTTATAAGGAACATTTGAAGTCTTTAAAAGATGAACAAGGGAGCACATTATGAGCAAACCGTATTCTATCCTGAGAGAAAAAATGAAACCCGCAGCAAGAAAAAAGGCGGCGGAGAAGACAAAGATCTTACTTGATGCAATGCCTTTGCAGGAATTGCGTCATGCCAGGAATCTAAGCCAGGAACAACTTGCACAGACGTTGTCTGTCAAGCAGGCTGCGGTATCAAAGCTTGAAAAGCGGACAGACATGTATATCAGCACATTAAGAAATTTTATCAAGGCCATGGGAGGCGACCTGGAAATCATCGCGACATTTCCTGATGGGTCCGTTCAGATCAGTCAATTTGAAAACATTGCTGCGAAGGCAGAAAGAGGAAGTTCACCGAGTTCCGGTTGAAAGCTGCAATTATTTGATAAGCAGGAATATGAATTTGCCGTTCCCCACTTTTTTGAAGAGATGCTAAACGATGAATTGACCATTGATGATATTGAAACAGTCATCAAAACCGGCCATATAGAACATAAGTTTACACGGGACCCACGAGGGCTGAGATACGAAGTTGTCGGTTTTACAGGG
>CAKKRN010000312.1:0-2696 GCA_919902745.1 Syntrophaceae bacterium
TTAGAACGGGATCAGGGGGTCTTCTTCCGCTGCAGGTCGTCGAATTTGTTCTTCAGGAGGTTGTTCCCGGGATTGAAGCGGATCGCCTTTTCGTAGGCTTCGGAGGCTTCCCGGGATTGTCCGGTCCGGACATAGACATCCCCCAGATGTTCGAGAATCGCCGCGTCTTCCGGCAGGGCCGCCGCCGCCTCCTTCAGATAGCGGACCGCATCTTCCAGTCTGTTTGTTCGGAAACAGACCCAGCCCAGCGAGTCGATCATGTATCCGTTCCCCGGTTTCAGTTGGAGCGCCTTGCGGATCATCCGCTCCGCCTCGTCCAGATGGATCCCCCGGTCCGCATACATATAGCCGATGAAGTTCAGGGCTTCCGCATGCTCCGGCTCGATCTTCAGGACCGTCTTCATGGCATCGACGCTCTGCTCGAACCGGTCGGTCTTTTCGAAGAGAACCCCGAGGCTGAAGTGGAGATCGACGCTGCCGGGATTGGTTCGCAGACCCTCCCGGATAAGCTCTTCCGCGGTGGAATATTTTTTCTCTTCTTCATAGATGGAGGCGAGGAATGCATAGAGACCCGGGGCATCCCCCTTCTTCCGGATTGCCTGGAGGAGGGAATCGACGGCCTCGGACACCCGCCGCTGTTTTTTCAGGATCATCCCGATGCGGATCTGGGCGCTGCCGAACTGTTCCGCAGAGGCCGGGATCCCCCGCAGGGTTTCCAGGGCCTTCGCGTCGGCCTTGATCTCCTCATACGTTGTGCCGAGCAAATAGATGAGCCGGTACTCCGTCGGGTATTCCTGGATCAACGCGGAGAATTTCTCGATCGCCTTTTCGTGCTGGCCCCGTTCCAGGTAGATGAGGCCGAGGGTCATCCGCACCTCCCGGTTCTTGACATCCAACGCCAGGGCCTCCTGGAATGCACTTTCCGCCTCATCATAGCGCTGTTCCTGGAGGTACAGTTCCCCCAACTTGATTCTGGCTTGCAGCCGGGCGGGGAAGAGATCGATGAAATTCCGGTACACCTCGATCGCCTGGGGGATCTTCCTCTGCCGTTCAAAGAGGACGGCGAGTTCGATCATGGCCGACTCGACTTGGGGCCGGAGCGAAAGGGCCTTTTTGAATCCGGCCTCCGCCTCGTCGTATCGTTTCATTTCGGCCAGGATCCGGGCCAGGTAGTAGTTCCCCATGAAGTGGTCGGGATCGATCTTGAGGAGCTCCTGGAATGCGACGGCGGCCTCGTCGAGCTTTTTCATTTCGGCGAGGCTCGTTCCGAGATAGAAACGGGCGGCCGTTTTTTTCGGGTCCAGCCCGATCACCCGTCGGTATTCCGCGGCGGCGCCCGGGTAGTCTTTCCGGTTCAGGTAGAGACCGCCGAGCAGCAGACGCGTATCGATGTCGTCCGGATGCTCCTGCAGGATCTTTTGACAGATCATCATTGCTTTCGCCGCATCCCCCTTTTCCGTGTAGAGCGATGCGAGTTCTTTCGCGAGATAGGGGGAGGACGGATCGAGACCGATCGCCTCCTCCATCTCCCGGATCGCCTCCTCCATGTTTTCATTAAGGGCATGGAGGATGGCGATGCTGTAGTGAAAACCGGCCCTTGCGGTTGAAGCGGCCGCGACCGGCGGAGCTGCAGCATTTTCCCGCACGGGGAGGGCGGCGCATCCTGAAAGCATCAGAATCACCGGGAAAAACAGACTTGTTTTACGGAAGAACAGCCCTATCATCTCACTCTTTCCTTCCTGCCTGAAGCTTTATCGCTTGCTGCAAGTGCATTTCGATTCTCCTCCGCGGATATTCTAAAAAAGGTCTTGAGGGCCACCAGCCGCACCCCTTCCGCTTGCCAGCGGGGCAGCGCATCCCTGAGCGCCCGCACCGTTTCCGGATAGGGATGGCCGATCATCAGGACCGGTTTGCCATTCTCCCCCCCCCGCCGGGATGGGCCGGTCAGGTTTTCCATGGCGGCCGCATAACCCGGGACACGGTCGATGAAGAGGCTCCTCGCGGCGAATCGGACGCCTGTCCGGTTTGCCGCCTCGCTTCCCCGGGAATCCGGGGTGGTCCGGCTGTCTACGAAGTAGAGACCCCTCTTTTTCAGTTCCTCCATAACCAGGGTCAGACGGGCCTCATCCTCCATGAACCGAGACCCCATGTGGTTGTTCACCCCGGAGACATAAGGAACGGCAGTTAGGTTCTCCCGGAGCTGCCTCCGGATCTGCCTCTCGTCCATATCGACCATAAGCGCTCCTGCGCCGGGCGATTCCTCCGGGTAGGAACGAGGTTCCATCGGCAGGTGAAGGAGGATCTCCTTGCCGGCCGCGTGGAGAAATCTGGCCGCCTCTACGGCATGGGGGGTGTGCGGAAGAACGGCGAAGGCTATCGGCGCCGGGATTCCGGCCAGTTCCTCCACGATCCGGAGATCGAAGCCGATGTCGTCGATGATGACGGCAATCGGTTGGCCCTGTTGACCTGCCGTCGGCGCTGCCGGTTCCGCCGCCTCCCGTGCCGGTGTTTTTAGGGTCAGCGCCTTTCCCGGCGCTTCCTTCCGGGCGCTTTGCCGGGTAACGGACAGAGGGGACACCTTGCCGCAAGGTGTCCCCCGCTCCACCCGTTCAAGGAAAAGGACGACCGCCGCAATGCATGCGGCGGCGAAGATCACAGATAATAACGGAAATCGTTTCACGTTGCTTCAAGAACCT
>CAKKRN010000312.1:2796-5253 GCA_919902745.1 Syntrophaceae bacterium
ACACCTTGCGGCAAGGTGTCCCCGTTCACATGATGCCGCATCGTGTCCCCAGTTTGCCCCGGCCAAAGGTCACCCCTTCATGTTTTTTTTCAGGATATCCCAGCTCTTGAGAATATCGATCGCATTCTTCAACTGGTTGTCCTTGTCCAGATTGTCCGTCTCCTTTTTCGCATCGTCCATTTTGCCGTCGTTCTCCGTCGGTGATTTGATGTGGCCTTTCAGATCCCTCTCCCGGAGCATGTGGTTCTCGGCATTTGCCTTTTCGTCCGCTTTTTCTTCCGGCGGCCGGATCTGTTTCACCATGATGTCGGGTGTGATCCCCTCCGCCTGGATGGAGCGCCCCTTCGGGGTGTAGTATTTGGCCGTCGTCAGTTTCAGGGCTGCGCCATCCTCCAGGGGGATGACCGTCTGCACGGAGCCCTTGCCGAAGGTCTGTGCCCCCAAGATCACCGCCCGCCCGTTGTCCTGCAGGGCGCCGGAGACGATCTCCGCGGCGCTGGCCGTTCCCTCGTTGACGAGGACGACCATCGGGCAGGTCGGTTCATCCCCGTCGTCCTTGGCTGCCGCCTTGCTCTCCATGTTCTTGGAGCGGCCTCGTGTGGAGACAATGATCCCCGACTTCAGGAAGGCGTCCGATACCTCCACGGACTGGTTGAGCAGCCCGCCGGGATTGTTCCGCATGTCCAGGACGATTCCCTTCAGGGGACGGGCCTTCGCCTCGATCTCCCGGAGGGCCTTTTTCAGGTCGTCTCCCGTCCGTTCCTGAAACGACGCGATCCGGATGTAGCCGATGCGCTCGTCGTAGACCTTCGACTTGACGCTGCGGATCTTGATGGTGCTGCGGGTCATCTCGATCTCCTTCGGCTTGGCCATCCCCTCGCGCAGGATGGTGATCGTCACCTTCGTATCCTTGGGTCCTCGGAGTTTCTTGACGGCTTCCATGATCGTGATGTCCTTCGTCGACTTTCCGTCGATCCGGATGATCTGATCACCCGCCTTGACCCCGGCGTTGTACGCGGGGGTGTCCTCGATCGGCGATACGACGGTGAGCACGTCCTTCACAAGGGTGATTTCGATCCCGATCCCGCCAAAACTTCCGCGGGTTTCCACCTCCAACTCCTTGTACATCTCTGCCGTCATGAAACTGCTGTGGGGATCGAGAGACTTGATCATCCCGTTGATGGCCCCCTGCAGCAGTTTATCCGTCTCCACCGGTTCCACATAGTTCTTCTCAACCATGTCGAGAACCTCGCTGAAGGTTTTGAGGCTCTTGTAGGTGCTGCGGTCAATGGCCGAGACACGGCTGTCGCCGTATGGGCCGAGAATGAGCAGAACCAAAAAGGCGACCATAAAAGGCGCCTTCTTGCCGAAAAAGATATTCATCGATCTATCCTCCACAGTTGAAGCGCAATTTAAAAAATTCGTTGCACGATATCACCTTTGTCATCTAAAATTCCATCACTTTTTCAAGGCGGACGGGGGCCGCTCGGCGTTCAGCGCCCTGCCGGAAATTCAAGGATTGGGACATGACGGCTACGTAAAAAGTCCGGATGCTGCGTTGCGCTTCATCCCTCGTCATTGCGGCGTACGCAACAGTACGCCTCATTCCTCAGGATTCGCGCGCCTTGCCTGCGGCCTTTTTACGAAGCCGTCCCATTTTCACGACTTTTAAGACTTTTTGCGGGGTCGTCAGACATGGAACATCCGAATTCCCGGATCGTTGCGGAATTCCTTCCGCGGATGACCCGGCGTCATTTCCGCATCGAAAACGAGTTGGGATGAAGCGAAAATGATTTGCAGGAGCGAATTTTTGCGTATAATAGAAATCCGGTTCTTCTACAGGGGTGGATCGTGAATCGATGATCCGCCATGACGGGTTTCCCCGGGAACCTTGCGAAGGCTCATGAAAGGAGGGAGCATGTCAGAGCAAAACTGGCTGAGGAGACTTTCCAAGGCGAAAGATGATCGTTGGATAGGGGGGGTCTGCGGAGGGCTGGGAGAGCATACCCCGGTCCCCTCCTGGACCTGGCGGGTGATATTTTCGATACTCTTTTTTTGCTTCGGCACGGGACTGCTGATCTATATCCTGTTGTGGCTCTTCATGCCGAAAGAAACGGCAGGAGCCGACCATCATGAATAAATCCGATATGGCCTCGCAATCCTGTCTCACCCTATCCGGATAAACAAACCGCTCTCTTGGGCTCAAATCAACGATCGCGGGATGATCGACGGGAAAGGGGGAATCGAACATGCCCTATGGGTATAACGGTAAAATTTTAAGAGTGAACCTAACCTCCGGGACGGTGACGGTCGAAGAACCTGGAGAGATCGTTTACCGCACCTACCTGGGGGGCGGGGGGCTGGCTTCCTACTATCTGCTCCGGGAGCTCAAGCCGGGAATCGATCCGCTGTCGGCCGACAATATTCTGATCTTCGCCTCCTCGGTGATTTCCGGGG
>CAKKRN010000313.1:0-7281 GCA_919902745.1 Syntrophaceae bacterium
CTCGGCCAGGCCCCGCTCGACAAGGAGGCAATCCATACGGATTTTTGGCGTTTTCACCTCCACATCTCCCGCACCGCGGCGGCGATTCCCGCCGCGTCGATCCCGTATATCCGCCGGAGTTCCTTCTGGGTTGCATGCGGGGCGAACTCATCCGGGATGCCGAGCCGCCGGACGGAAACGCCGCTGACCCCCTTCTCCGCGAAGAGTTCGAGAACGGCGCTGCCGAACCCCCCCATCAGCGCGTTTTCCTCGACGGTGATGACCCTCTTCAGCTCCCGCGCGGCGTCGCAGATGAGCTCCCCGTCGAGGGGTTTGACAAACCGGGCATTGATGACCCGAACGGGGATCCCCTCGGCCCGCAAAAGTTCGGCGGCATCCAGGGCCGGATGGACGCAGGCGCCGATCGCGACGACGGCAAGTGCGGCGCCCGGCGGATCGAAAAGGATTTCACCTTTTCCGATGGGGAAGGTCCGGGGATTCTCGTCCAGCGGCACACCGACCCCGGCGCCTCGCGGGTAGCGCACGGAAACGGCTCGGCCGCATTCCACGGCGGTTTTCAGCATGTGCTGGAGTTCGTTTTCATCCTTCGGCGCCATGACGATGAGGTTCGGAACGGTGCGGAGGAAGGCGAAGTCAAACAGGCCGTGATGGGTGGGGCCGTCCGCACCAACGAAGCCGCCCCGGTCCATCGCCAGAACCATCGGCAGTTTCTGCAGGCAGACGTCGTGGATCACCTGATCGTAGGCCCGCTGCATGAAGGTGGAATAGATCGCAACAATCGGGACGAATCCCTGGGTGGCGAGCCCGGCGGCAAAAGTCACTCCATGCTGCTCGGCCATCCCCACGTCGTAAAACCGGTTCGGAAATTCCGAGGCGAAGCGGTCGAGCCCCGTTCCCTCGGACATCGCCGCCGTGATCGCGACGATCCGCGGATCCTCCTCGGCCAGCGTCACGACCGTCCGGCCGAACACCTTCGTATAGGAGGGGGGCGCCGGCGAACCGCCGGCGGCGACCGTCTCCCCCGTGTCGACGTCAAACGGCGGGATGCCGTGAAACCGCAAAGGATCGTCTTCGGCGAATTTGTATCCCCTTCCCTTCTGCGTGACGACGTGGACGAGGACGGGCCCTTCCAGCGTTCTGACGTTTTTCAGATTCATGATGAGGTGGTCGAGATGGTGCCCCTCCAGAGGCCCCACATAGGTGAAACCCAACTCCTCGAAGATCGCCCCGGGGACGAAGAAGGTCTTAAGCGACTCCTCCACCTGACGGGAGAACTTCAGCATCTGTCCGCCGATGCCGGGGATCGATTTGAGGAAGGTCTTGACCTCCGCCCGGATCCGGTTCACCGTCTGGCCGGTCATGATCCGGTTCAGGTAGGAGGAGAGGGCGCCCACATTGGGGGAGATGCACATCTCGTTGTCGTTCAGGATGATGATCAGGTTCTTCTTGCGGTCCCCGACCCAGTTCAGCCCCTCGAAGGCCATCCCGGCGGATATCGCGCCGTCGCCGATAACGGCGATGATCCGGTAATTCTCTCCCCGGAGACACCGCGCCTCGGCCATCCCCGCCGCTGCGGAGATAGATGTTCCGCTGTGTCCCACGTCGAAGGTGTCGTAGACACTCTCTTCCCGTTTCGGGAAACCGCTGATCCCGCCCCGCTGGCGCAGCGTGTCGAAGCGCCCCTTCCGTCCCGTAATGATCTTGTGGGTGTAGGCCTGATGCCCGACGTCCCAAACGAGACGGTCCCGCGGCGTGTCAAAAACATAGTGGAGGGCAAGCGTGAGCTCCACCGTCCCCAGCGAGGAGGCCAGGTGTCCCCCCCGTTTCGAGACGGTCTCGATCATCATCTCCCGGATTTCCTCCGCGAGACGGTTCAATTCCGCCACGCTGAGTCGCCGGATATCTTCGGGATCGTTCACTTTTGCAAGGATCCCCTGTTTTTGTTCTTCCATCATGGTCTCTTTAGGACCTCCGTTCCGGGATATACCGGGCGATGGCGCGGAGCGGCGCCGCCCCGTCGTCGAAAGATGCAAGCGATGAAATCGCTTCCATGACGAGTTCCGCCGCCCGGGCGCGCGAGGCATCAATCCCCATCAGGGCCGGAAAGGTAACCTTCCCGCGGGCCGCATCGCTTCCGGTCCCCTTCCCGATAAGGAGCGGATCCCCCTCGACATTGAGGATGTCGTCGGCGATCTGGAACGCAAGGCCGATCTTCCCGCCGTAGTCGGAAAGGCCGGCGAGCGCCTCCTCCCCGGCCCCGGCGAGGATTGCCCCCGCCCGGATGGAGACGCGAAGCAGCGCGCCCGTTTTGCGCCGGTGGATGGCGTAGAGGGTTTCCAACCCCACCTCTTCCCCTTCCGCGCGGATGTCCTGGACCTGACCTCCGACCATGCCGCAATGGCCCGCCGCTTCCGCGATCTCGCGGGCAACGTCGAGAAGCCTGTCCGGCGGCATGCCCGGCATACCCTCCCGGTTGGTCAGGAGGCGGAAGGCTTCCGTCAGGAGGGCGTCGCCGGCAAGGATCGCGATGCCCTCTCCGAAGACCTTGTGCGAGGTGGGTTTTCCCCGGCGGTAGTCGTCGTTGTCCATCGCGGGCAGGTCATCGTGGATGAGGGAATAGGTATGGATCATCTCCAGCGCGCAGGCCGCCGGCAGGACCGCTTCGGCGTCCCCGCCGATCGCCTCCGCGGCGGCCAGACAGAGGATCGGCCGGATCCTCTTCCCCCCGGCCAGAAGGCTGTAGCGGATGGCCTGGACGATCACCGAAGGACCGTTTTGCTCCCCGGGGAGATAACGATCGAGGGCGCCGTCGACGAGCGTCTTCCGTTCGTTGAGATAGGCAACCAGGGAGAAGTCAGGAGTCACGTTCTTCTCCCGCAAACGGCCTGGCAACGAGCTCACCCTCTTCCCGGAGCAGGAGCTCCACGCGCCGGTCGGCCTCGTCGAGCTTCTTCGTGCAGAGCCGGGAAAGCTTGATCCCCTCCTCGAAGGCCTTCAGGGATTCCTCCAGCGTCATCTCCCCCGCCTCCATCCGGCGGACAATCTCCTCCAACCTCTCCAGCGCCTCTTCAAACTTCTCTTTGGACATCGGACGGCTCCTTGAATATTTCGATGATGATTGCGTTCAGATTCCCCGCGGCGAGGCGGATGTCGATCTCCTGCCCGGGTGCGATTTCTCCGGCGCGACGGAGGATCAGACCGTCCGGCCGGCGACGCGTGATGCTGTATCCCCGGCCGAGGACGGCCAGCGGACTCAGGGATGACAAGAGCGCCATCGCGGCGTGCGCGCGGTTTTTCCTCAGCACGGCCTGTTTCTCCCAAACCGCGCGCAGGGTCCTCCCGAGGCCCTGCATCCCGATGCGACCCTCGACGATCCGCGACCTCGGGTTCCGGTGTTCGAGGCGGATGTTCAGATGCGCCCATGCCTGTCGACGGGCCTCCCGCAGGCGGGCGACGGAGAGCCTCATCCGCTCGAGATGATCGTCGAGCGCGATCCGGGCGTCGGCGAGACGCCGCTTCGGGTCCCGGAGCCTTCCCAGAAGATCGGCGATCCGTTCCCGGCGCCGCTCCCTCTGCTGACGCAGGAGGCGGATCAGCCGGAGTCGCAACGATTCTACGGTTTCCAGAAGCTCCGCGCAAAGCGGCACCGCCAGTTCAGCCGCGGCCGACGGGGTCGCCGCCCGGAGATCGGCGGTGAAGTCGGCGATCGTGAAGTCCGTTTCATGGCCGACGGCCGAGATCACGGGAATCCGCGACCGGGCGATCGCCCGCGCCACCCCTTCGTCGTTGAACGGGGCGAGGTCCTCCAGCGAGCCGCCGCCGCGGGCGAGGATGATCACGTCGACGCCGCCCGCGATTTGGAGATCGCCAAGGGCGCGGATGATCTCCGCAGGCGCCTCCGTTCCCTGAACGCGGACCGGGGCGATCCGAATGTCCACCGACGGAAAGCGGCGGCGGGTGACGGTCAGGATGTCCCGGATGACGGCGCCGGTCGGCGAGGTGACGACGCCGATCCGCGCAGGCAGGAACGGAAGGGGTTTCTTGCGGGCCGGATCGAAAAGCCCTTCCGCCTCGAGACGGGCCTTGAGCTGTTCGAAGGCCTTCTGGAGAGCCCCCAGCCCCCGCGGCTCGACGGCGTCGATGACGAGCTGGTACTCGCCGCGGGGCGGATAGACCGTGACCCGCGCCCGGCAGACGAGGCTCATCCCCTCCTCGATCTCGAAAGCCGCGGGCCGCTTCCAGCCCCCGCCGAAGGGGCTTCGGAAGATCACCGCCCGGATCTGGCTTTTCATATCCTTGAGCGTGAAGTAGACGTGTCCCGACGCCGGGCGGCGCAGGTTCGACACCTCCCCCTCCACCCAGACGACGGCAAGCCCCTCCACGATGGCCTTGATCCGGTCGTTGAGCGCCGAAACGGTCAGAATTTCTTTCAAGTTTCCGCTGTCCATGGCGAGGAACTATCAGATATCGGCCGCCGTGACAAGATCGAATTTACGAGGGGGCGAGTTTCGGGGACAGGCGAGTTTCGGGGACAGCGAGTTTCGGGGACAGTATACTTAATTCCCGGAATTAAGTATACTGTCCCCGAAACTCGTCCCCGAAACTCGACTGTCCCCGAAACTCGACTGAATTGACAGATTCGTTGACTTTTACCCCTCCCTCCTCCATAATAACCTTTCATGAGGGGGTTTGTCTCCCTTCCGTTTCTCTGCGCCTCGGTTTCGATTCCGGGAGCGGGGTTCCCGATCACGGTCAAACAGGGGAGGTTATGAAAAAGAAAGACTTTTTGAAGACGCCGGTCCGGCACATCGACATCACCTCGTTCGACGCCACGCCGATCATTGAGGCGATGCAGGGGATGTCGTTTACCGCCAGGGATTTGGCGACGGCGGCCGGCATCTACGACCGGATGCTCACCGAAAAGAGGTGCGGCATCATCCTGACCATCGCCGGGAGTACCAGCGCCGCCGGATGCATGCAGATATACGTGGAGATGGTGAAGAACAACATGGTGGACGCAATCGTTGCCACGGGGGCAACGGTGGTAGACATGGATTTTTTCGAGGCGCTCGGTTTCCGCCACTATCAGGGAACGCCGTTCGTGGATGACCGGGTCCTCCGGAGCCTTTACATCGACCGGATCTACGACACCTATATCGATGAGACCGAGCTCCAGATCTGCGACAAGACCATCCAGACCATTGCCGACAGCCTGCCCCCCCGGCCCCACTCCTCGCGGGAGTTCATCCGGGAGATGGGTCGCTTCCTGACCGAACATGCGGTGAAGAAGGAGTCCCTCGTCCAGGCGGCCTTCGAGCACGACGTTCCGATTTTCTGCCCCGCCTTCTCTGACAGCAGCGCCGGCTTCGGCCTCGTCCTCCACCAGGTGAAACACCCAAAGGGACACCTCTCCATCGACTCGGTGAAGGACTTCCTGGAGCTGACCCAGGTCAAGATCAAGGCGGGGACGACGGGCCTGCTGATGATCGGCGGCGGCGCGCCGAAGAACTTCGCCCAGGACACGGTCGTCTGCGCAGAGGTGATCGGGAAAGAGGTCCCGATGCACAAGTACGCCGTCCAGATTACGGTAGCCGACGCCCGCGACGGGGCCTGCTCCAGCTCAACGCTCAAGGAGGCCAATTCATGGGGGAAGGTGGACAGCAGCTTTGAGCAGATGGTCTATGCGGAAGCCACCTCCGTCCTTCCGCTTCTGGCAAGCTGCGCCTGGCATCGGGGGAACTGGAAGAGGCGCAAACGGTGGCGTTTCGCGAAACTGTTCACCGACTGATCCCGCAGCCGCGGAAATGATAGCATTCTCACGGCCAGAGGACCGGACGTGGAAACGGCCGGAGGGAATGGACGGGCAAAAAAAAGGGGACGGGCACTTCGTTTTCAAAGCGCCTGCCCCTTTTCCCGTATTGGTGGAGATGAGGGGGATCGAACCCCTGGCCTCGGCGTTGCGAACGCCGCGCTCTCCCAGCTGAGCTACATCCCCATCTTGTTTTTCAAGCGGCGCGGCGAACGAATTCCGCCCCCAATTTCGCGCGGGAGCATATAAGATTCTGCGTGAGACTGTCAAGAAATAGTTGCTGGAGGCCTTTCCGGAGATGCCGGAGGGGAGGCCGTTACCGTTTGAACCGTCGCCTTAGAAGGAGCGGCGCCGCCAGCAGGATGCAGAAGAGCCGGAACAACTGATAGGCCAGCACAAAGGCGACGTCGGCCCCGAGCGTCAGGGCGACGATCCCCATCTCGGTGATGCCGCCCGGCGCCGTGCTCAGGAAGGCGGTCAGCAGGCTGGCCGGGGTCGGGATGACGCCGACCCAGTGAATGCTTGATCGATTCAGAATGATAAATCATTGAAATATAATCAAATATTCCTTGCCTTTGCGTGAAGGGTAAAGTATAATGTTATCATATCCTGTACCTTCCACTGGTCATTGGCCAGCATGGTACTGAACGAAAGATGAAAACAGGAGCTTCAAAATGGGAAAATCCATGTACAACTTCGGCAAGCAGGGGAAAGAAAAAGCAAGGCAGCAGAAACAGATGGATAAGGCGGCAAAGCGCATCATGGCCAAGCAGCAGAAGGCCAATCTAAAAACGGGCACTCCGAACGCAAACTCGGCGATCGCTGAACCGGAATTGGCGGAGGGTGTCGTTAAAAACACAGCTGACGGACAGGATGAACCAAAATAAAAAAAGCACAGAAAAAGAAAGCAGTCAGAAAGAAGACAAATCCTCTCCTAAAGCAAATAGTATAAATATGCCTGAACAGAAGGTGCCGAATAAGTAGAATTTTAATGCTGAGACATTGAAGCAGCCTCTCTTTTCATCCGGGCAACTTGGAATCTGGAAATAGGTTTCAGGAATAAATATAGTGATAGAACTACAATCAGAAAAAGGTGTCGATGGGACTCGTTGAAGTCATTTGTAAAAGTTAGGACTCATACTGCAGTGGTTGTGTAAAGAGTTTTGCTTTTTTCGGCAATACCCTTTCGATCTGGTTTAGACAGCCTCCGCTGACTCCAGTGCTTGGTTAATGTTATCCCTGAATGGATTACCAGCGTTGCCAGATCGTACACCGGATCAACTTTTCAAGGAGGATCTAAAACGCAGGTCGTTGCATTTAACGGCAGCCCCAAAAGAGACGGCAATACCCCTTGACAAAAGTTAACATGCAGGTTAACATATCGCCGTGACTAGAACGATCATCTTCTACAGAACAGTGGATGGGAAATGCCCCGTCCAGGATTTTCTCGATGCCTTACCGGGCAAGGTGGC
>CAKKRN010000313.1:7381-12558 GCA_919902745.1 Syntrophaceae bacterium
AAGGTGGCATGGGTGCTCCGCCTTCTGGAAGACTTGGAGATGGTCCCGGCCACCTATTTCAAGAAGCTGATCGGGACAGAGGACATCTGGGAATGCAGAATCCAATACGGTTCCAATATCTATCGGATATTCTGCTTCTTTGACAGCCATTCGGTGGTCATCCTGACCCACGGTTTCGAGAAGAAGAGCATGAAAACGCCCAGGCAAGAAATAGAAAGAGCCGAAACCTATCGGCGTGATTACTTGAATCGGAAAGGGAAAAAGAGATGAGTGACCTGAAAAAATATATCGCCAAGCGGAAAAAGACGGATAAGGAATTTGCGGAGGGTTTCGAGGAAGGCTACGAGCAATTCAAGATCGGGGTTGTTCTCCGTCAGGCTCGCGAATCCGCGGGATTGACCCAGGAGGAACTGGCCGTGCGCCTCAAGACCCAAAAGACGGCGATTTCAAGAATCGAAAACCACGCGGAAGACATCAAACTCTCCACGTTGGACCGGGTCGCCAAAGCGCTGGGAAAGCGTTTAGAGGTGAATATCGCATAGTATTTTTGACTCACGATATATATTGACCTGAAACCCGGTTGTCATATTGGTTGTCATTTATGTCTCATGATTGCTAACAGCCCCCCTTCCTCATCTACGAAGAAGACGGTTGTGCCGTCAAAGATGACGCCGCCAACGAGTACATCGAAAAGATGCTCGGCGCCGATGGGATTATCCTGGGCTCGCCTGTCTATTTTCAGTTGGAAAATCCGGCCAAGCGGTTTATGATAGCCGATCACGATTCGGGAGGGCATCATGACCGACTCGGAAGAAAAAGGGAGAAAAGCCAAATTCAATCAACAGAACCTTCACCAGGAAGAGGTTTTCACCGATCTGACGGTTGGCGAGATCCGCCGGCTGTCGCCGGTCAAGCAGAATGGGGAACCGGATAAAACCCGCCCGATTCATTTTGTAGGACAGTCCCAGATTTACACCCAGCAGGGCCCCATGCCCGTTCAGTTCCCGATCGATGCCAAAAACCTCCAGCAGGCTATGGACAAATTTTCCGAGGCCATGGAGGAATTCGTGGCGCACCTGGTTGAACAGGCCAAGGAACTGCAGCGGCAGGAGCAGTCCCGGCTGATCGTTCCGGGCGGCCCGGCTGCCGGAGGAAGCAACATCATTCTCAAGTGATGCAGCGGCAGGAGGTCGAAAATAGCGAAGGAAAACCTCGAAAAGCTCCGCTATAAAGATGTCGTGAATCTTGGATCGCTTGAAGACGCGGCCAAGACGATGAAGCGCAAGATTGTAAAGTAAGGGAAAAAGGGAAATCGCGGGAAAGCCGGCAAATTGGCTATCGACTGAATGGAAGAAAAAAAAGTTTTCTTCGGTCAGGGGAATATCCGTCTTGAGGGCCTCTATGCCAACGCGGGTGGAGCGATGGGCGCCGTAATCTCGCACCCTCATCCGCTCATGGGGGGCGATATGGGTAATTCAATCGTGGAGACCCTGACTGAAACCCTTTTTGCCGGCGGTATTTCAACCCTTCGTTTCAATTTCCGGGGAGTCGGAAAGAGCACAGGAACCTTTGACGATGGGCGGGGTGAACAGGATGATGTCCTGGCGGCCGTCTCCTTCATGGAGGAACAGGGGATTCGAGAGATCCTGCCGGCCGGTTATTCATTCGGGGCGTGGGTGAATGCCGGTATTCTCAACCGAAGAAACCTACTCCCAGCACTCTTCGTTTCACCGCCGATCAATCTTTTTTATTTTGACTTTCAGACATTGCGGGGAAAGGCGGGTCTTATTGTCTGCGGGGATCATGATCCGTACTGTCCGACCGAGAGGATAAAAGGCGTTGCGTCTGAGCTTGCCTGCCGCCTGGATATCATCCTCGAGGCAGATCATTTCTTTCAATCACGGGAAGATGATCTTGCCGCATGTATCAACGACTTTGCAGAGCAGCTGGGGCCACAAACCAGGTCTTGAAGCATCAAAGGCCGAGATGAGGTCGAAAATGAACCATGATCACCAAAACACAAAAAGGAGCATCGATATGGATTTCGAGACAATAAGGTTAACATTCTGAGGGAACCATGTGCGGCCGCTTTATCCTATTGACCGATTTATCCGTAATCGTGGAGTCCTTCCGTATCGGAGATGTCGCCGCCGAATATAAGCCCGGCAGCAACATCTCTCCTGGGCAGCAAATTTCAGCGGTCATCCGGAGTAAGGATGCCAACAAACTGGTCGATTTCCGCTGGGGCCTGATCCCGTCATGGGCTAAAGACCCGTCCATAGGAAACAGAATGTTCAATGCACGCGCGGAAACCATTGCAGAAAAACCGAGTTTTCGAGAGGCTTTTAAAAAGCGCCGGTGCCTGATTGTCGCCGATGGATTTTATGAATGGCAGAAAATCGGCCGGATCAAGAAGCCTCTGCGGTTCTCTCTCAAATCAGGGGCGCCTTTTGGTCTTGCGGGCCTTTATGAAACCTGGATCTCGCCTGAACAGAAGCCCGTCCATACCTGCACGATCATCACGACGGAGCCCAATGACCTCATAAGACCCATCTATGACAGAATGCCGGTCATTGTAATAAAAGAGCTCGAAGATTTCTGGATTGATCCGGGCAGTCACAACTCTCGAGAACTGCTTTCTATATTGAAACCCTATCCGGCGGTTGACATGGACGTGTCAGAGGCAATCATGCTGAGAAATAATTAGTTGGGGGTAAAAAATGACCAAGGAAGAGATGAGGGATAAGGCCGTCCAGTTGATGATGATGAAGCGGTTTCATTGAAGCCGGGAATGATATGGCCAGGACAACAGACCCCCTTTTTCTTGACAAAGCGGGCGCCTTTTCCTATACTTCTGCCGCCGTAAAGCCGCAGTCCCTTAGCATCCGTGCGAATGGCGGCGCGTCTGTAGTGCTGGATCAACCCGGGGTCGGGGGAATCACAGTGTCTATTAATGATACCCAATTGCTGTCATAACGTCATCCAAGGAGGCCATTTATGGCAAAGATCGACGCCTTTTTCCAGTTGATGCATGACCAGGGTGCATCGGACCTGCATCTCGTCACCGGCCAGCAGCCGGCCCTTCGGATTCGGGGGGAAGTGGAGCGGATCAAATTCGATCTCCTGACCAACGACGGGCTCAAGGCCATGCTCTACGAGATCACCCCCGAGCACAAGGTCAAACAGTTCGAAGAGACGGGGGACGTCGACTTCGCCTATGAGATCCCGGGGCTTGCCCGCTACCGCGCGAACTTCTTCCAGCAGCAGTTCGGCTGCGCAGCGGTCTTCCGTGAGATTCCGAGCAAGATCGTCTCCGCCCAGGATCTGGGCCTGCCCACGGTCGTCTCCAAGCTGGCTTCCCTCCCGCGGGGACTGGTCCTCGTCACCGGACCGACGGGAAGCGGCAAGTCGACGACGCTCGCGGCGATCATCAACGAGGCCAACATCACCCGGAAGGACCACATCATCACGATCGAGGACCCGGTCGAATTCGTCCACCAGAGCCAGAGCTGCATCGTGAACCACCGGGAGGTCGGGCGGCACACGAAGTCCTTCACGGCGGCCCTGCGCGGGGCGCTGCGCGAGGACCCGGACATCATCCTGGTCGGCGAGCTCCGCGACCTGGAGACGATCTCGCTCGCCGTCGAGGCGGCCTCCACCGGCCATCTTGTCTTCGGCACCCTCCACACGACGAGCGCCGCCAAGACCGTCGACCGGATCATCGAGGTGTTCCCGGCGAGTGAGCAGATGCAGATCCGATCGACACTGGCCGACGGCATCCGGGCGGTCATCGCCCAGGTCCTCTTCAAGCGGGTCGACAAGAAGGGGCGCTGCGCCGCCCTGGAGATCCTGATCGCCAACTCCGCGGTGCGGAACCTGATCCGCGAATCGAAGACCTTCCAGATCCCCTCCATGATCCAGACCGGGAAGAAGTACGGGATGCAGCTATTGGACGACGCGATCCAGGAGCTCCTGAACAAGGGGTGGATCAGCGGCGACGAGGCGTACCTGAAAGCGAACGACAAGCAGCGGTTCCGGCCGTTCCTGAAGAATCCGCCGACGGACTTCACCGAGGCGTAAGCGACCGGCGCCGGGGCCATTTTAAGGAGGCAAACCATGAGAAAACAGGAAATCGATTATATCCTGGGCAAGATGCTCGATTCCAACAAGAACGTGTCGGACCTGAACATCACGGTCGGGAAATCCTTTCAGGTCGAGAGCTCGGGACAACTGACCGGCGTGGAGATGGACCCGCCCTTTCGGAAGCTGACCCCGTTCCAGACGGAGATCTTCGCGCTCAACCTGATCAACCAGGACCGGCGGCTGACGGAGATCCTGCTTTCCCAGGGGTCGTGCGACTCCTCGTACGAGCTCCCGGGCAAGGCCCGCTTCCGCGTGAACATCTTCTCCCAGCGGGGGAACTACTCCATCATCCTGCGAAAATTAGAGACCCGGATCCCGACCTTCGCGGACATGAATCTCCCGGAGGCGTTCCACAAGATGGCCGAGGAGAAGAACGGGATCATCCTGGTCACCGGCGCCACGGGAAGCGGCAAATCGACGTCGCTCGCCGCGCTCCTCAACGAGATCAACGAACACAAATCGGTCCACATCGTGACCCTCGAGGACCCGGTCGAATTCTCCCATCCGCACAAGATGGCCACCTTCAACCAGCGGGAGATGGGGAACGACTTCGACACCTTCGCGAGCGGGCTGCGCGCCGCGCTCCGCCAGGCGCCGAAGGTCATCCTCGTCGGCGAGATGCGGGACCGGGAAACGGTCGAGATCGGCCTCTCCGCTGCGGAGACGGGGCATCTCGTCGTGAGCACCCTCCACACGGTTGACGCCGGACAGACGATCAACCGTGTCATCGGCATGTTCTCCTCCGAAGAGGAGACCCAGATCCGGATCCGGCTCTCCGACACGGTCCGCTGGATTGTCTGCCAGCGCCTGCTGCCCAAGGAGGGGGGCGGGCGCGTCGCGGCCTTTGAAGTGATGGGGTCCAACCTCCGGGTGAAGGACACGATCCTCCACGGCGAATCGGAGGGAAAGACCTACTACGAGATCATCCAGGCGGGGAAGGCCTTCGGGATGATCACCTTCGACGACTACATCGTCGAGCTTTTCAGCCAGGGGCTTATCAGCGAGGAGACCGGGAAGGCCTACGCCTCCAACAA
>CAKKRN010000313.1:12658-17211 GCA_919902745.1 Syntrophaceae bacterium
GAGAGGGGACAGATCATGGAAGAGCAGAAGGCCCTTTTGAATGAGGTGGCGTCGGAGGGTTACGATGCCGCGGACCGGCCGTTCGACTTCGTCGGGGAGGGAGGCGCGACCGCCCTGGTCTGCGAATCCGATCCGGCCGCCCGGGAAAAGATCAGCAGCGGCATCAAGGCGCTGGGATACCAGGTCACGGCGCCGGAAACGGCCAAGGACGCCCTCAAAGCCATGCGGTTTCACGTCTTCGACGTCGTTGTCGTAAACGAACTCTTTGACACGGCGAATCCGGAGGCGAATGACGTCCTTCAGTATCTGGAAAGCCTGAACATGACGACGCGGCGGCGATTCTTCGTGGCATTGGTCAGCGAGAAATACCGGACGATGGACAACATGGCCGCCTTCAATCGGAGCGTCAATCTCGTCATCAATCTCAAGAGCATCGATGATGCGGGAAAGATCATCAAGCAGGGCGTGGCCGACAACAAGGCCTTCTACCACATCTTTCATGAAACGCTGCTGAAGATGGGGAAGGGCTGACGTCTCCGCTTAGCGGCCGTGAGGAGACGGCTTCAGCGCCTCCGCACGGCTGAGGGCGGCGGCGGCGAGGTCGTCGCGCCCTTGGGCGGCATAGGACTCCGCCAGGCGCAGGGAATAGAGAGGGTTTTCCGGTTCAGCGGCGATGGCTTTGGCGAAGGCCGCCGCCGCGTGTGCGTGAAGACCATCTTTTGTGAGGCAATGGCCCAGTCGGTTCCACACCCCCCCCGCGGCCAAAGGCCGGAGATCGGCCGCCCGGCTGTAGGCCTCCGCGGCGGCATCCGGTTTCCCCAGGCGGATCAGACCATCGCCGAGCCCCATCCAGGAAAAGGGCTCATCCGAACGCGCAGCAAGACACCTTTCCCAGACCGCCGTTGCCCTTTCCGGATATCCGGCGCGGAGAAGACCGTCTGCCAGGCGGCTGAAAAAGAGGGTTTCCGCCGCACGGTCGATCTCCCCAGCCTTGTTGTATGCAGTTTCGGCTTGAGCGGGTTCGCCCGCGGCAAGCCATCCGTCACCGAACGAACACCAGTTTTCCGGCGCATCCGGTTCGAGCTCGGTCAGCTTTTGAAAGACCCGAACGGCCTCATCGGCCTTTCCCGCTGTGAGGCAAGCCTCGCCGAGCGTCCGGAGCAGGCCGATATCCTCCGGCTGTGCGGCCGCAGCCCGCTCGCAGACCGAGAGCAGGGCCTCCCCGTTCTTCCCCTCCCGGTATATCCGGACAAGCTCGTCATAGGCGAAGCCGGTGAAGAGTTTGCGTGAGAGCTCCCTCCGGAATAGCTGTTCGAAACAGACGGCGGCTTCCGCCGTTTCTCCGCTGTCGTGGAGCGCCCAGGCCAAGGCGAGGAGAAGCGAATCCTCATCCGGACGGCCTGCGACCAATTTGCGATAGATTTGAACCGCCTCTGCGGGACGTCCCGCAGACATGAGGCCGTCGGCGCGGTTCCGTTCCAGAGAAAGGGGATCTTCTTCTTTCATGGGGGGTATAAAGAAAAAGCCCCGGGGACGATCGGGTCCCCGGGGCGTCATCTCAGCAACTGGTGCAGGAGCCGCAGGCGCCTTCCTGACCCAGGCCGGAGGTCAGCTTGAACCCACCCCCCCGCGGTGTGGTGATGAATTCTACTGCAATGGGTTTGACCTTATCAAAAAGGCCCTTCTCGACCAGGTAGGTAACCCCCTGGTCCTCGAATACCTCGTCGTTCGGTGCTGACTCATCCAGAGCCATGCCCAGAGAGGGCCCCGATCAGCCGCCCTCCTGCATGAGAACCCGGATGGAAGCGGCCTCCGAGCGACTCTTAAGGAATTCCTTAATCATCTCACTCGCTTTTTCAGATACAGAAAACATGGTTATCTCCTTTTTTCGGACCTTTTCCCGGTCCGTCAGAATTTTGCTTAAGTTAACGATTATTCCCTTTTTGTCAAATGATATTTTTCCATCTATTTTCCGTGCGGCCGCCGCCGGCGAATAATCGTTGACACAAATCTTGTCGTTCTTTATCATGGTCTCAAAACCCATCCGTTTTTTTGGAGGCCGGAGAAATGATATCATCCCCAGCGTTTTCAGAGATTCCCTGTCGGTATTTCCCGAAGCCGGGTCCTGCCAATACGTTGGCCGTTCTGGAGGCCGTCGGAAGGCGGGCGAAGGAACTTTCGATTGACCGGATCGTCGTGGCGACGTGCGGCGGGCGGACGGCCTTCGAGGCGCGCAAGCACCTCGACCCGTCCCTGCGGATCATCGCGGTGACGCATGTGACGGGATTCGCGGAGCCCGATGTCCAGGAGTTGCGTGAAGAAGACCGCCGGGCGCTCCAGGCGCAGGGCGTGGAGGTTCTTACCTGCGCCCACGCCTTCGGCGGCGTAGGCCGCGGCGTGCGAAACAAGGTCGGCGCCTACCAGATCGATGAGGTTATGGCCTATACCCTCCGGATCTTCGGGCAGGGGACAAAGGTGGCCGTTGAGATCGCCCTGATGGCGGCGGACGCCGGTCTCGTCCGGACCGACGGTGATGTGATCTCCGTCGGCGGCTCGGGGAAAGGGGCGGATACGGCCCTCCTCCTCAGGCCCGCGACCAGCGCCCATCTCTTCGATCTCCGAATCCGGGAGGTGATTTGCAAACCGTCGAATCCGTGAGGAAAACCGTGGAGCATTCCGATACAGCCCTTGCACCCCGTCCGATCCGACGGAACGCCATGGGTTTTGCGCGCAAGAAAAAGAGACGGGTAATGAAAAATCGGCTCGGCGTGATTCTTAGTTTGATCCTCCTTACGACGGCTCCGGTCCAGGCGGAGAATTACACGGTCCGGGGCGGGATGGGTGCGGAGATCCGTTATGAGCTTCGGGAGACGATCACCACGGGCGATGGCGTCCGGAAGGCCACGCTCAGCTTCGTCACGCCCCGGAATTTCGACTCCCCCACCTTCCGTCAGGAGATCCGGGATGTCGATGTCTCGTTTGCTCCCCGTCCCGATGAACAGAAGAAAAGCGAAGACGGCAGGGGAAACCTTATCCTTACCGCCGTGTGGAACAGCCCCCCCGGCCTCATCGATGTCCGCTTCTCGGTCACCGTGGCCAACACGACGGCCCTGGAGACCATCGAGACCAAGGCCCCTTTCCCGCTGACGACGGTGGCACGCGAGTTCCGGGATTATCTCGGGGCGACGGAGCAGGTCCAGTCCGATCATCCCCGGATCCGCTCATTGGCGGGCGAGCTGACCAAAGGGGTCGCCACCGAATTCGATGCGGTCCAGCGGCTGATCTCCTGGGTGGTGGATCATGTCTCCTACGTCAGTCCCCCCTTGCAGTATGATGCGGTCTACGCACTCGAGTCGGGTAAGGGGAACTGTCAGAATTTCTCCCACCTGAGCGCCGCCCTTCTTCGGGCGTCCGGCATCCCCGTCCGGATCATCAACGGCATCACCCTGAACCGACCCCTCGACGTGGCCTGGCAGCAGGGGGTCATGACCCTCAAGATGGGGCAAGGCCGTCACTCCTGGATCGAGGTCTGGTTTCCCGATCTGGGCTGGGTGCCGTTCGATCCGCAGAACTCCGTACTTTTTGTCTCCAGCCGTTTCATCCGCGTCGAGGTGGGCGTCGACAACAACGAGACGAAAAACGACGGCCTGCTCACCTGGACCCAGGCCCGCGACACGGCCGGAAAGCCCAGGCTCCAGGAGGCTGTAAACGCGGACTTCCGGAAGGATGAGGTCCGGATCCGGGGGGAACGGGAGACCTACGGCCCCCGGAACCTCCTCCTCAGCCCGTCGGTCCGGGCATCGTTCCAGCCGCTTGCGATCAAACCCCTTCCGCCCCTGCCCGTGTACACCGAGGCCGAGAGGCGCGCCTTCCGTTTTGATGCTCCCCTTCTCTACGGCAACCTTGCGTTTCCCGAAGATGTCGATTTTGCCTTCCCGCGGGTAACCCGATCCACCGGCGGGGACGCCTTCGAAATGCGCCGCAATTTCCTCGTCGAGACCGCCGAGTACGTGACGACAAACCTGACCCAATACGCCCAGGTGGTGATCCTGCAGAAGCCGGTCCGCCTTGAAAAAGTGGGCCTCGCGCTGCACAACTTCGGAGGGGAGGGGTCGCTATGGGTGGACGTTTTTGCGGATCGGGACGGGAAGCCCGGCCCCCCCATCGCGGCGAGCGACCTCGTCAACGTCGAGGAGATCTCCCCGCGGCCGGGCTACCGGTGGGTGGACTTTGATTTCAGCCGGGAGAACACCGTGCTGATGCCGGGCGCCTACTGGATCGCGCTGGGATTTTCCGGAAGCCCGATCGTCAACTGGTTCTACACCTACGGGAAACCGGTCGGACCCGTACACGGCACACGCTACAAGGGGGTCTTCCAGGCGGACTGGAGCGGCGCGCTGAATTATGAATTCAATTACCGGATCGTCGGCCGGACGGTGAAATAGAATTGCCCCACCCTCCCGGTTTTATCCGCCGGGAACCTGACAGCTTGCTTGTGGTTCCCGGCGGACGTTTTTCCGCGGCAACTCAGAGGATCACTTCTTTGCCTTGGC
>CAKKRN010000313.1:17311-22634 GCA_919902745.1 Syntrophaceae bacterium
CTTGGCCGGTTTCTTGGCCGCCGGTTTGGCCTTGGCGACCGTCTTTGCTTTCGCCTTGGCCGGCGCCTTCACCGGGGCTTTTGCCTTGGCTTTGACCGGTTTGGCCGACGCCTTCACCGCCGCCTTTGCCGGAGCCTTCACGGGGGTCTTTGTTTTGGCAGGGGCCTTTGCCGCGGCCTTCGCCGGTTTTACCGGAACCTTCGTCGCTGTTGCCATACTCACTTCCTCCCTTTCAAATATGCGATTCCGCCTCACCGGGCCCCGGCCTGACCGTGCCCTCCAGCGTGCGAAATCGTTCGCTTCACCAAGGTGGTATCCCATCCATAAACGTTTTGTAAAAGGCCTCTTTTTGCATCCGGGCGACGCTCGCTTCCCGGATTTTTTCTCCCTGCCGATCCGTTCGTCGCCTTCTCGTTCATTTGAACCAGAGGGTGAACGCGTCCAGGTTCGCCCTTCCCCTTGTGAATTGGTTGACCGGCGCCTCCCCGTCGGGATAGCCGAGCGCTACGCCGATGATAACGGCCTTTGTCTCCGCGATCGGGATGATCTCCCGGATCAGTGCCGGATAGCGAACTGATGCGGCCAGGATGCAGCTCCCCAGCCCGAGGGCGTGGGCCAGCAGACAGACGGTCTGCATGATTGCCCCCGTGTCCAGCATCGCGTATTCCCGGGGGATGGCTTTGTCCACGCAGAACAGCAGAAGAGAGGGGGCGTTGAAGAGGGCGAACATGTCGCCGGCATAGCGGAGACGCGCCTCCTTGTCTCCGCGGGGAATCTCCAGTGCGGTCAGAACCTGTTTACCCACATCCCCGTAGCGCTGTTTCAGAGGTTCGGGCCAGGCTTCAGGCATCGGGGTATCCGAGTCGGGGATGACGCCGTCCAGGAGATGCTGCCGGTTCGCCTTTCTGAAGCGGTCCAGTGCAGCCCCGGTGACGACCGCGATCTCCCACGGTTGGGTATTCCCCCAGGAGGGAGACCAGCGGGCCGCTTCCAGGATCTCCCGGAGCAATGGCTCCGGAACAGGATCCGGTTTGAACCGCCGGATGCTCCTTCTCTTCGTAACGGCCTGAAAGATCTCCATCGTTCATCCTTTCTCCCCGAGGGGTCTGCCTTTCCGGTGCGTCCGTCAGAAAATAAAGACCGCCGCCGCGATCACCGTGGTATAGCCGCTGTTCTTCACGATGGTCGATTGGGTGACGTTTCGGGTTCTGACGATCTTCCCGCTAATCTTGAAGATCTCCTTCTTCTCATCCCAGCTTTCGTCGACATTGAAATCGATGCCCAGCGTCGATGCGAGCATGGCCGCGGCCATGTCCTCCGCGTAATCGCCCGCATGTTTCTCCGTCTGGCCGAAGGCGTGGTGTTCGCTGATGTATCCGTGGGATCGCTGATCGGCCGGGATGGCGCAGCCGACCGACGCCGCCAGGAGGCGCTTCGGTTCGTTGCTGCAGCAGCGACTCATGACGCAAAAGGTGATCCCCCCTGCAATCAACTCCTTGAGCCCCTGCGTTTTTGATATCATCTTGCAGTTGGGGGGAACGATGCTGGAGACCTGCACCAGGTTGCAACGTTCAATCCCCGCGTCGCGGAGCGCCCGCTCGAAGGAGTGGAGTTCATCCTTGTGGGTGCCAACGCCCTTGGTGAAAAAGATCTTCCTGGGAACGTGACCCTCCATCGGCCTTCTCTCCTCGCAATCGGAAATCGGGGGACGGCCCCCCATGCCTCTTGGGCAAACGGGGCACATGCTCCCCGTTTTTCCGGAATTTCAGGCAGTGGCGGAGAATATACCAAGCTTCCGGCTGGATTGCCATAAAAAATTTTCTTCCCTTCTCCTTCCTTGACACGCATGGCCCCTTCTCCTATACTCCGCCCGTCTCGCGGCAAAAAAACCGACAGGAACATGATCCCGGATTCCATCGTCGACCGGGTCTTCACCATGAAACAGCCGCCGCGCATTTCGATCGACTTCACTTAGGAGGGAGATGGCTTGAGCAACCCTGTGGAACAATCTGTCGGGCCGCTGCCGGCCTTTCTCGGCAACGGTCTTTCCTTTCTGAAACGGCAGCAACGGGATTGGAAAATCACCGTTTTGCGCACCTCCCTCGACAAACTGGCCTACCAGATGGTCTTTCCCTACCTATCCATCTATATCGTGGCGCTGGGGGCGACGGGCACCCAACTGGGTATCGTCAACAGCATCGGCATGATCATCGCGGGTTTCTGCGGACCCTTTACCGGGTGGCTCATCGACCGAATCGGTCCCAAAAAAATCTACATGATCGGCATTGGTTTCATGGCCGTCTCGTACCTGACCTACGGCCTGGCGAAAAACTGGGGGGTGACCATCATCGCCATGGTGGGCTACTGGCTGGGTTTCGCCACCAGCAGCCATAGCTGTGCGACCATCTGCGGCAACTGCCTGGTCAACCGGGACCGGGCCACCGGCATGCTGATCTGCGAGACGGTCGCCGCGGGTCTCCTGGGGATGGCCGGACCGATGCTGGCAACCTGGCTGGTCACGCTGTATGGCGGCGTCAATGTAGATGGGATAAGACCGCTGTTCTTTTCAGGGTTGATGATTACGATCGGTACGTTCGTGGTCGTCCTGACACAGCTTTCGGAACGAACGTGGGTGAAAGCGGGCGGCCAGAGGCCGATCATGTTGAAAGATATCTCCGGGGTCCTCAAAGGCGGCGGACATCTGAAAAAATGGCTGGTCGTTGCCTCCATTGGCCAACTGCCGCTGGGAATGGTTTTCCCCTTCACCCAGGTATTCGCCTACCAGATCAAAGGGGCGAATGAATTCGTGCTGGGCGCCATGGTCACCGGATCGGCGCTGGCATCCATCGCACTGGCCATTCCTCTCGGCAGGCTGGCGGACCGGATCGGCAGAAAGAAAATACTCTATATCACGATTCCGCTTTTCTGGATTTCCAACCTGATGCTGATCCTGGCGCCCTCCCCCGCTTTTCTGGTCATCGCCGGCATCCTGCAGGGCTTTTACTTTATCGGCGCATCGATCGCCGCCGCCATAGAAAGAGAACTGGTGCCTCCCGAACAGATGGGAAGATGGATCGGCATCAACCGGTTTTTCAAGATGCTTCTGGGCGCCTTCCTGGCCCTGACGGCGGGGATCATCTGGGACAAGATCGGACCGCAATATATCTTCATCCTCTTCGTGGGCATCGACCTTCTGATCCGAATGCCGCTGCTGATCAGTATTCCGGAAACCCTGCACAACCACTTCAAACCCAAAGCGGACGGGGAAACCGGTCCGCAAAAAAATTGACTTCGCAGGGATAGCCGGGGATCATGCGCAGCCGTCGGTGAACACATGAAGAGACCCGCCGGGAATTCCCGCTCCTTTACACGCTCGCGCACGCCTGTGCGACGGAGGTCCAGTAGGGGGACATGCTGCGCAGCCGCTCGATGATGGGGGGCAGCTTCTCGATCACGAAATCGATCTCCTCCTCCGTATTGTAGATGCTCAGGCTGAACCGGATGGAACCGTGGGCCATCGTGAAGGGGACGCCCATCGCGCGCAGCACATGGGAAGGTTGCAGGGAGCCGGAGGTGCAGGCCGACCCGGAGGAGGCGCAGATGCCGTATTCGTTCATCAGCAGCAGGATCCCCTCCCCCTCGACGAACTCGAAACTGATGTTCGTCGTGTTGGGAAGCCGCTGCAGAATGTCCCCGTTGACCCGGCTTTGCGGGATGCGGGCCAGCAGTGCTTCCTCCAGCCTGTCGCGCAGCCGCCTCACGGCGCTGCTTTCCGTATCCAGGTGGCGGGCAGCCAGTTCGCATGCCTTTCCCAGCCCGATGATGCTCGGGGTGTTCTCCGTGCCGCCCCGGCGTCCCTTCTCCTGATGTCCCCCGATCAGAAACGGGGAAAACCGCGTTCCCTTGCGAACGTACAGTACGCCGATCCCCTTGGGGGCGTGGAGCTTGTGACCGGAGAAGGAGAGCATGTCGATCATGTTCTTCTTCATGTCGATCGGGATCTTGCCGGTCGATTGCACCGCGTCGGTGTGGAACGGGATGCCCCGTTCATGGGACAGATCTGCCGCCTTCTCCACCGGGAAGAGGACCCCCGTTTCGTTGTTGGCCCACATGAGGCTGACCACCGCCGTATCGGGGGTCAGGCTGCCGACGAACTGCTCCATGTCCAGCAGGCCGTTCTTTTCGACAGGCAGTTCCGTGATCCGGTAGCCCTGGCCGGCGAGATTGGCGCAGAGGGACTTGACGGCGGGGTGCTCAACCCGGCTGGTTACGATGTGGCGCCTTTCCGGATAGGTCGCCAGGGCCGAGCGGATGGCGGCGTTGTCGCTCTCCGTGCCGCAGCTCGTGAAGATGATCTCGTCGGTCGTTGCGCCGATCAGCGCCGCGACCTGCTCGCGGGCCTCGCGGATCCTCCGGGCGACCTGGCCGCCGAAGGAGTGCATGCTGGAGGGGTTGCCGTAATATTCATGGAAATAGGGGAGCATCGCCTCCAGCACCTCGGGGGCCACCTGGGTCGTGGCATTGTTGTCCAGATAGACGGTTTTCATGGGGCCACCTCCTCGATGATCAGGTCGGGTGAAACCAGATCCCGGAGTTTCGCCTCGACGAAGTGCTTCAGCGTGATGTCGGACGCCTTGCAGACGGCGCAGGCGCCCCGCACGGCAACGATGACCCGGTTGCCGACGACGTCGATCAGCTCGATGTCGCCGCCGTCGTGCTTCAGGGACGGCCGGATCTCCCGTTCGAGGGCCTCCTCGATCATTCGGATCTTCTGGATGTTGGTCATCTTCGGCGTCGCCGCCGGTTTGGCCTCGGCCCGCACCCTCTCGATGATCTGCCGGATGGCGTCATGGCAGTTGCCGCAGCCGCCGCCCGCCTTGGTGTAATTCGTCACATCCTCGACCGTCGTGAGGTTGTTTTCCCGGACGGCCCGTTCGATCTCCCGGTCCGTCACGCCGAAGCACTCGCAGACGATCTGCGCTCCCGGCTCCTTGGCCGGCGCCCCCTGGTAATTCTCGATCGCCTTTTCGAGGGCCTCCTTCCCCATGACGCTGCAGTGCATTTTTTCCTCGGGCAGGCCGCCGAGGAAGGCGGCGATGTCCTGGTTGGTCACCTTCTGAGCCTCCTCCAGCGTCATCCCCTTGATCATCTCGGTGAGCGCCGAAGAGGAGGCGATGGCGCTGGCGCAGCCGAAGGTCTTGAATTTCGCCTCCTGGATCCGTTTGTTCTCATCGAGTTTGAAGGAAAGTTTGAGGGCATCCCCGCAGGCGATGGAACCGACCTCGGCGACGCCGTCCGGATTTTCGACTTCCCCGACATTCCT
>CAKKRN010000314.1 GCA_919902745.1 Syntrophaceae bacterium
ATGATCGAATCGGGCGTCGGCTCCACCGGGTCGCCGATCGCAAGGCTGATCACATCCACGCCGTCGGCCCTGGCCTTGGCGATTTTCTTCCTCAGTTCCATGAACAGATAGGGGGGTATTTTCGTCAAACGGTCGGCAATCTGCAACATCATTCTCCTTTCTTCCAGGCTTCGTTCCAAAGTTTGCCTTGATAGACCACTTTGGCCTTTCCTTCAAGATAAACATTCGTAAAGCCGTCCGCCGTCCTTTCAAAATAGATCCGGAGGAGCTCGCCGCTCTGCACCCGGACGTCCACCGGAGATTCGACGAGTCCCTTCCGGGCAGCGATCAGCGCGGCTGCGACCGAACCGGTCCCGCAGGCCAGGGTCTCGTCCTCGACGCCGCGCTCGTAGGTACGGACGCGGAGCGTGTGGTCGTCCACGACGGCGACGAAATTGGCGTTCGTCCCGGCAGGCTGGTAATGTTCATGGCGGCGGATCGCCCGGCCGGTGTTGAAGACATCGAAATCGTCGGGATCGCGGACGAAATGGACGACATGCGGGACGCCCGTGTTGATGCTGTGGACGAAAAGCACCTGGTTTTCGATCCGGATCTCATCGTCCATGAACAGTGCGTACGGTTCGGTCAGGCGGACCTTCACGATGTCGCCCCGGACCTCGGCGTCGATGATCCCGGCGCCGGTTTCGAAGGACATCCGTGCTCCGGCGATTCCCAAAAGATAGGCAAAGCGGGCGACACACCGGGCGCCGTTTCCGCACATCGCCGCTTCGGAGCCGTCGGCGTTGTAAAACCGCCACCGGAAGTCGACCCGGTCGGACCGCTCGATGAGAAAAAGGCCGTCCGCCCCCACGGAGATCTTCCGTTCGCAGACGCTCTTCACGAATTCAACGACATCCCCCACGGCGAGCGACCCGTCCCGGTTGTCGATCAGAATAAAGTCGTTCCCGCTTCCGCTCATCTTATAGAATTCGATCATCATCTTTCCTCTATTTCCTGCTTTCAGTCCCTGTTATCCGGCGCGATAGCCGCCAAGGTTGGCCAGCGCGACGCTCCCCGGACTGATCACGGTTGGATCCACCATCACGTTGATGCAGGCGGTCTTCCCCGAGGCGAAGGCCGCCTCCAGGGCCGGCCGGATCGCCGAAGGCCGTTCGACGGCCAGGCCAAAACCGCCCAGAGCCTCAACCATGCGGTGGTAGTCCACGGGGCCGAGGCAGGTCCCGTCGGCAATGCAATGACCCATCCGGAGCGTCTGGCTATGGGCGATCATCCCCCAGCTCTGGTCGTTGGCGACGACGACCACGATCGGAAGCCCCTTGCGGATCGCCGTGTGGAACTCCATGAAATTGAACCCGACCGATCCATCGCCGATGACGAGAAGGACGCGGCTTTCGGGATGGCGGAGTTTCGCCGCATTGGCGAAGGGGATCCCGACCGCGAGGCAGCCATAGAGGCCGGAATCGAAATAACGCCCGCCCGCCCGGACCGTCCGCGTCATTCCCATCCAGACCTGGGTGTCGCCGCCGTCGGCGACCACGATGTCATCCTCCCGGCCCATGAAGGTGTCAATCTCCCGGGCAAGGCGGAGCGGATGGATCGGCACGGCCTCGCTCTTCCAGAGCGGCTGCGTCGAGGCCTTTCCATCGACATCGGCATTCTGGAGGGCCTCCACCCAGCCCTGAAACCGGCCGCGCAACCCCTCGCCGCCCCGCTCGGCTTCGACGAGGCGGTTCAGCTCCACCAGAAGCGCCCGGACATCGCCGACGACGCCCAGATCCACGCTGCGGTTCCGGCCGATCTCCTCCGCCTCGATGTCCGCCTGGATGAATTTCGCGTCCTTCCGGAAGATGTCACCGAAGAGGTAGAAGAGGCTGAGGCGGCTCCCAAGGAAGAGGACCAGGTCGGCGCTCGCGAGCGCAAAGAAGGCCGCGCCGGGACGGATGGCGAGCGACGACCCGAAACATAACGAATGGGTGTCAGAGAGCGTCCCCCGGCCGGAGTTTCCGGTGAATACCGGAATGCCGGTCCGTTCCGCGAATTCGCGGAGGGGTTCTCCCGCATCGGCGTACCAGACGCCGCTGCCGGCGATGATCACCGGGGAGTGCGCCGTCCCGACCATCGTCAGAATCTCTTTCGCGCCTTCGAGGTCCGTCGGCCTGGAATCCACACGGCTCCGGAGGTGTTTCACCTTCGCCGGATCGACAGCCGCGTTGAGAACGTCACAGGGGAGCTCCAGGTAAACCGGCCCCGGCCGCCCGCCCGCGGCGGTCCGGAAGGCGAGGTCGATGAATTCGGGGATCCGCTCCGCGACGGAACAGACCCAGGCCTTCTTCACCATCGGCTCGATGACGGGAAGCTGGTTCATGTCCTGGAGATCGAGTTTCTCCGCGCTTTCCAGGCCGACGCAGCCCGCAATCAGGATCACCGGGGCGTTGGAGAGCCGCGCATTGGCGATCCCCGAGAGGGCATTCGTAAAGCCGGGACCGGCGGTGACCAGCGCAACGGCGGGCTTCCGGGTCATCCGCGCCCAAGCCTCGGCCATGAAGACGGCGGCCTGCTCGTGCCGGGTGTCGAAAATCTTGACCGGCGATCCTTCCAGGAACTGATAGATCGGCGTGATGTGCCCGCCGCTCAGGGTAAAGAGATACTCGACGCCCCTGTCGATGAGCGCCTCCGCCGCCAGTCTGCCTCCAATCACCTTCTCCATCCGCTCCTCCTGTCGAATACCGGGATATTCCATTTCCCCTCCCCGCAATCCCTCAGGCAGTGGGGCTCTTCAAAGACTCACCGATCAGGGTTGTCGCTTGAGATGCATTCTCATTTACAGCTCCATGCACTGGCCGCCGTCGACGTTGATCGCCTGCCCGGTGATATACCGGGCCTCCTCCGAGGCGAGAAAGGCGACGAGCATCGCCGCGTCCTCCGGAAGGCCGATCCGGCCCTGCGGGATCGTTTTGCACATCTCCCGTTCTCTTTCCTCGACCGTGCTCCCCAAGAAGGAGGCCTCCAGACCGAAACGCCACTGCTCCAGGTCGGTCCGGATCTGTCCGGGGCAGATCGCATTCACCCGGATGCCGCGGGAGGCAAGCTCCTTCGCCATCGTCTTCGTCAGCATGATCACCCCGGCCTTCGCCGCGGCATAGGCGCTGTTGAAGAGCGGCGGAACCTTCCCCGCCCGGGAGGCCGTGTTGATGATCGCACCGGGTTCGCCCAGCATCAGCGGCAGGAGGGCGCGGCTGACGCGGAAAACGGAAAAGAGGTTCACGTCTACGGTCCGGATCCAGGCGGCCTCGTCATACGTGAGGATGTCCGCGGGGACGCCAAAGGAGGCGCCGGCGTTGTTCACGAGGATGTGGAGATGTCCGCACCGCCCCCGAAGGGTTCCCTGCATCTGTTGGACGGAGGCCGTATCGGTCACATCGACCTCGACGGCGGACGCCTTCACGGCGTACCGCTCGCCGAGTTCGGAGGCGATCGTCTCCATCTCTTCCCGGGTCCCGGTCCGGACCGGGCTTTCCGCCTTCGGCGGCCGGCCGAGATCGGCGATCACGATGTTGCTGCCGCAGGCGGCCAGGCGTTCCGCGATCGCGTAACCGATGCCGCTCTTCTTCCCCGCCCCGGTGACCAGCGCGGTTTTTCCTTTCAGATCCTCATGCATGACTCACCTCTTTTCCCGCAATGTCGGCCGCGCCGATCGCACCTGCGACCTGGGCCTGGGGCGATACGACGACCGGCATCCCGATCACCTTTTCCAGCGCCCGGACGACGCCGATGTTCCGGGCCACCCCCCCCGTCATCAGGACCGGGGCGATGAGGCCGATCCGGTTCGCCATCGCCGATACGCGGGAGGCAATCGCCTCGTGGATCCCCGCAATGATGTTCTCCCGCGTCTCCCCTTTCGCGATCAGCGAGATCACCTCCGACTCGGCGAAGACCGTGCAGAGGCTGCTGATCTTTGCCGGCCGCTCCGCCTTCAGCGAAAGCGCTCCGAACGCGTCGAGATCCGCCTCCAGCGCGCGCGCCATCACCTCGAGGAAGCGGCCCGTTCCCGCCGCGCACTTGTCGTTCATCGTGAAGTTCGTGACCCTGCCGCTTTCGTCCATGACGACGGCCTTGCTGTCCTGCCCGCCGATGTCAATCAGAGACCGGACGGAAGGGTCGAGGAAGCGCGCCCCGGCGGCGTGACACATGATCTCGGTCACGGCTTTGTCGGCAATGGAGACGCTCTTCCGGCCGTACCCCGTGGCGATGATCCGGACGATCTCCCCAAACGAGAGACCGAGCTCCTCGAGGAGCTCATCAAAGACGCGGCGGCCCGCCGCCTCGGCGTTGTAGCCGGTAAAGATCACCCTTGAACCCAGAAGCTTGCCGTCCTTCAGGATGGCGGCCTTGGCGGTAATGGAGCCGATATCGATCCCGGCCGTCAGTCTCATATCACGGTGGCCCCGCCGTCGACCGCAATCGTCTGCCCCGTGATGTAATCCGACAGACGGGAGGCCAGCAGCAGGACGATGGGCGACAGATCCGCGGTCTCGGCGATGCGGCCCGCCGGGATCGACTTCACGATCTGATCGTGAATGGCCGGCGTCGCCCAGAAAGGTTTGCTGAAATCGGTCCGAACCACCCCTGGGGCGACGGCGTTCACCTGGATGTTGAAGGCGGCAAGCTCGGAGGCGAGAACCTTGGTCATCATTTCGAGTGCGGCCTTGGCAATCCCGTAGATCCCCATTGCGGGCGACGCCTTCGTCCCGGCAAGCGACGAGATGCTGACGATCTTCCCCCGCTTCTTCTCCCGCATGATCCGGGCCGCCTTGCGCGAGCAGAGAAAGGCGCCGGTCAGGTTCCCTTCGATGATCTTGTTCCAGACGGGGAGATCCGTGTCCGTGACGGAGGCCGTCAGCAGATTCATTCCGACGTTGTTGACGAGGACATCCACCCCGCCGAATTGACGGACGGCCGTGTCGAAGAGGTTCTCCACATCGCCCTCCCTGGCGACATGGGCGGCTACGGTGAGGAGCCGCTCACCGCCGCCCAGCGTCTGCACGGCCGCCTTGAGGTTCTCTTCCTTCCGGCCGCAGATGACCACCCGGGCGCCCTGCTCGAGGAAGTTCCGGGCCAGCTCCAGGCCGATCCCCCGGCTCCCTCCCGTCACGACGACCACCTTCCCCTCCAGATCATACGCTATGCCGCACATCGCTTCCCTCCCTCTCGGTTTTTCTTCTTTGTTTCCGGTGGCGCACTATAAGCCAAACCCTTGGGCGTTGTCAATCAAGAGGTCCTTGATCCGTTTGTAAAGGAAATCATCGCAACCGGGGAGCGTATCGTGTAAATACAGCTTCCTCAGTTAGATCAGCCTGTCGAGTACTCCCGAATGGCGCCGGTCATCCTTATTCTTGCCCTGGAAATTACTGGCCCTCACACCCACCAGCCGGA
>CAKKRN010000315.1 GCA_919902745.1 Syntrophaceae bacterium
ACGGCAACAAGCTGGATACGAAAAAACCGGCCTCTTCAAAATCCGCTCCCCCCAAGACGGCCGCCCCAAGACCGCTGGAGGCCAAAACGGCGGCCGCGTCAGGTGCTGCGAAGATTTACGTCTACTACGATGGCGGCCAGAAAGAGGTCTTCGATTTCAGCGGGTTCAATACGGATTGCGATGGCTACGGCAAAGAAGGAATCACCTATTCCGAGAAGGGGGTCAGCGTGATCATCCCCTGGCGGGATGTGAGCTTTTTTCTTCCGGAGTACGGCAGGGCGCAGTTGAAAAACGGCCATACCGTCGAAAGCTCGAATTTGAACCGCGGAAGCTGTCCCGGGGCCCGGATCAGAGACATCAGAATGAGAAAGGTTCTGATTGCCGGTTATGAGGGGGAGAAAGGGGAAGCGGTCGAAATAGCGCTTTCCCGGATGGAGGTTGTCTCCTTCGATGGAAAGGGACTGGAGGACGGTCGAGCCGTGCGGGAGGTGATCCTCCAAAAACGGGGTGAGCAGGATCGGCGTGCGGAGGAGGAAAAGCAGCGGCAGGAGGCGGAGGCCGGAAGGGTCGCGGATGAGGGAAAACGGCAATCGGAGGAAGAGGCCAAAAGGCGTGCGGAAGCGGAGGCGTCGAAAAAGTTTCATGAAAGGGTGGCGGGGGAGTTTGTGTTTGTCAAGGGAGGCTGCTACCAGATGGGCGATGCCTTTGGAGGCCGGCGGTTGGATGAGCTGCCCGTCCACGAGGTTTGCGTGGATGATTTTTACCTCGGGAAATACGAGGTCACCCAGGGGCAGTGGCAGGGGGTCATGGGGCACAACCCGGCCTATCACAAGAACGGCGACGAATATCCCGTGGAGCAGGTGAGCTGGAACGACGTTCAGGGGTTTATCCGGAAGTTGAACGACAAGACGGGACAGTTCTATCGGTTGCCGACGGAGGCGGAATGGGAGTATGCGGCCCGCAGCGGCGGGAAGCCGGAAAAGTATTCCGGCGGCGCCGACGTTGACGCCGTGGCCTGGTATCGGTCCACCTCGGGGGGGAAGACCCATCCCGCGGGGACGAAAGCGCCGAACGGTCTGGGGATTCATGACATGAGCGGGAACGTCTGGGAGTGGGTTCAGGACTGGTATGACGGCGGCTATTACAGCGGCAGCCCCCGGGACAATCCGAAGGGGCCGTTGTCGGGCACACACCGGGTCGGCCGCGGCGGAAGCTGGTACAACGATGCAACGTTCTGCCGCTCGACGAGTCGCTACCGCTACGCCCCGGAAATCCGGGACGACTTTCTGGGGTTCCGCATCGTCAGGACGCCTTAAGTTTTTTTAATTTTGCGCGATGCCATTTTCATGCGTTCATAAGTGTTCGCGGGTCTTGCGGAACGCGATGTCGGGCCACTCCTCCATGATGAAGCCGAGGCGCCACTCGCTTGTGGCGAGGTAGGTCAGGTGGCCGTCGGCGTCCCGGGCGAGGTTCGCCTGGCACCTCTTCTCGAACTCGGCAAGGCGCTTTGGGTCGTCACAGGCAATCCAGCGGGCCGCGGCGTAGTCGATCGTCTCGTAGGAGGCGTCCACGCCGTATTCGCTCTTGAGGCGGGCCATCGTCACGTCGAACTGGAGAACGCCGACCGCACCGAGGATATAGTCGTTGCCGAAGAGCGGTCGGAAGACCTGGACCGCCCCCTCTTCCGAGAGCTGGGCGAGTCCCTTCTGGAGCTGCTTGATCTTGAGCGAGTTCTTAACCCGGACGCGCCGGAAGTGCTCCGGTGCGAAATTGGGGATCCCGGTGAACTGCAAGGTTTCTCCTTCGGTGAACGTGTCGCCGATCTGGATCGTCCCGTGGTTGTGGATGCCGATGATGTCGCCCGGCCAGG
>CAKKRN010000316.1 GCA_919902745.1 Syntrophaceae bacterium
GACCGGTCGGTTCGGATCATCGTTGACACAAATCCTCTGTTCTGCTACAAAAAAGCCGCTGCTCGTATCGCAGGAACCGCCAAGAGACAGAAAAACGGCCGCCGGAACCGGTTTCCCGGCAACAAGAGAACTGGAGGGCGATTGGCCAGAAAAAAAGAAAGCGATTCGCGCGCGAGGGCGCTCCTGTGCGTCAACGCCTCGCTGGAAAAAAAGGCGAAGGAGCTCGTCATCCTCAATGTCAGCGAGATCTCCTCCTTTGCCGACTACTTCATCCTCTGCAGCGGAACGTCCGACCGCCAGGTCCGGGCGATCGCCGACGCGATCCAGGAGAATCTAAAAAAGGCCGGGATGCTGCCGCTGGGCGTCGAGGGAGAGGCCGGAGGAAAGTGGATCCTTCTGGATTACGACGACGTGATCATCCACGTCTTTCTCGAATCGGTCCGGACCTTCTATGACCTGGAACGGCTCTGGTCGGAGACGCCCCGGATGGCCGTACCCGACGAAACGGCTTCCTTGAAGGCTCTGGCGGAGGGGATGTAACCTTGAAAGAGATCCTGACCGGGATCGCCGACCTCATTTTTCCGCCCCGCTGCATCACCTGTGAAGAACTTCTGGAGCAGCACGGTCCCCTCCCCTTCTGTCCGCGCTGCATGGCGGGCATCCGTTTCATCGGCTCCCCCCTCTGCCCCCGGTGCGGAACCCCTTTTCCCGCCGCGGAAGGGGAAGACCATCTTTGCGGGGAGTGTCTCATCACGGAAAGACCCTATGCGGTCGCACGATCGGTCGGACGATATGAGGAAACGCTGCTGACGGCCATCCATCGGTTCAAGTACCGGGGGAAGACCGGGATCGGCGATCTGCTGAGCAGAATCATGGCCGATTTTGCTGGCAAAACATGGGAGATGAAGGTCTTCGAGCGGATCCTGCCGGTTCCGCTGCACCGGAGACGGCTGCGGGAACGGGGCTTTAACCAGGCGGTGATCCTGGCCCGCGGGCTCTCCACGCGGTTCAACATACCGCTCGATTTCACATTGCTCCGGCGGGATCTCTTTACACCGCCGCAGGTCGGCCTGGACAGAAAAGAGCGGTCGGCAAACGTTCAAGGCGCATTTACCGTAACGCATCCGGAACGGATCGTCGGCCGGCGGCTCCTCCTCGTGGATGACGTCTACACCACCGGAAGCACGCTGACCGAATGCGCCCGCGTTCTGATCCGGGCGAAGGCGGAAGCCGTGGCTGTTTTAACGATGGCCCGGGCGGTTTACGATCACGACCGGCCACCCGAGCCTGCACCGACTTTCCTCGAATAAGATTACTTGGGGACAGATTTCAAATCTGTCCCCACTGGAGGAGAACACGGGATGAAGAAGATTCTGAGCTGGGAAGCATTGAAGGTCGAGGTGGAACGCCGCCGGCGCCAAGGGGAGAAGATCGCCTTCACGAACGGCTGTTTCGACATTCTGCACGTGGGACACGTCCGGTATCTGCGGGAAGCGAGGAAGAGGGGGGATCTGCTGATCCTTGCCCTCAACAGCGACGTTTCCGTCCGGGCGATCAAGGGAGAAAGGCGGCCGCTACTCCCCGAGCAGGAGCGCGCCGAGGTCGTCGCATCGCTGGAAACGGTTGATTATGTGACCCTTTTTGACGAAACAACACCGCTCAGGCTAATCGAATACCTGCGGCCGGATGTTCTCGTCAAGGGGGGGGACTGGAATGAGGAGGCCGTCGTGGGACGGGACGCCATCCGGTCTTGGGGCGGAGAGGTGCTCCTCGTTCCCGTGGTCGAAGGGGCATCTACGACGAACATCGTAGAGAAGGTCCTCCGCGTCTATGGGCAGCCATGAAACGCCCCTTATTTTTTTCTTTACAAATTTCTCGCGATCATGTAAGAGCATCATCCCAATTCAATCATCAGGAGATAGAGGAGCAACGTGCTGAAAACGACCATGAAACCTGAAAAGGTGGAGTTCTTCCGCCGGATGTTGACCCGGAAGATCAACGACCTTCTGGATGAGGCGGGGAAGACCGTCTCGGAGATGACATACGGTGTGAAGGAGAACTACCCCGACCCCAACGACCGAGCCTCGCTCGAATCGGACCGGAATTTTGAGCTCCGGATCCGGGACCGGGAGAGAAAGTTGATTATCAAGATGCAGGAGGCCCTCAAGCGGATGGATGACGGCGTTTTCGGGGTCTGCGATGTCTGCACCGGCCCGATTTCCGAAAAAAGGCTGATGGCAAGGCCGGTGACCACCCTCTGCATCAACTGCAAGATGAAGCAGGAGAAGATGGAAAAACTCAAGGGGGAATAAACTTCCGTCCCAAAGGCAACCCCGCGCGGCCACGCGGCCGCTTTCCGATCCCCCCTCGTTCCCCCTGTGTCCCGGCGGGACGGATGGGGATTTTTTTGACGCCTGCCCGGCTTTATGGGGTCGGCATCTTTTTTCAGGACCGGCCGGATGTTTGTCCGAGTTGCCATTCCAATCCCCTCCGCGAAGAGCTTCACCTATGCCGTCCCCGACCCTCTTGTCCCAGTCGCGGCCGTCGGAAAGCGGGTCGTTGTCCCCTTCGGGAGGAAGCGCATGACCGGCTGGATCATCGAGATCCGGACCGAGGCGGCCTGCGATCAGACCGTCAAGGAGATCCTCGACCTTCCCGACCCCGAACCCCTCTTCGGTTCGGAGGATCTTGCCTTGTACGAGTGGGTCTCCCGCTATTACCTTCACCCGCTGGGGAGGGTTTTGGCAGAGATTCTCCCCGGAGGAATCGCAGTCCGGCCGAAGCGGGAGAAATGGATCGGCATCCAGGCAGACATCCCCGTCGGAATCAAACTCACCCCAAAGCAGTCGGCCCTCGTCACCCTCCTCCGGGAGAAGGGTGAACTGCCGTTCTCCGGCCTTGAAAACCGCTTCCGGGAGGCCGCTTTTCTCCGGACCCTGGAGGCAAAAGGCATCGTCCGCCTCCGCGAGAAGGAGTTCTTCCGGGGAGCGGGTCCCGCAGCGGAGATCGGGAGGAACGGAAACGATATCATTCTGAACGGGGCGCAGGCCGAAGCGCTCGACGAGATCCGGGCGCGCCTCGCCTCGGGACGTTTCTCTCCCTCTCTCCTCCACGGCGTGACGGGAAGCGGCAAAACCGAGGTCTATCTGCGGGCCGTCGATGAGGTCCTCCGGAACGGCGGCGGCGCGATCTACCTCGTTCCGGAGATCGCCCTCACGGCGCAACTTCTCTCCCGCGTCCAAAGCCGGTTTCCGGAGCGGGAGATCGCCGTCATCCACAGCGGCATCGCCCGGAGCGCGCGGTACGATCAGTGGAAGCGGATCCGCAGCGGAGGGATCAACCTGGTCGTCGGCGCCCGGTCGGCCCTCTTCGCGCCGGTCCGGAACCTCCGGTTGATCGTTGTGGACGAGGAGCACGACCCCTCCTACAAACAGGACGACCGGCTGCGTTACAACGCCCGGGATCTGGCCCTGGTCCGCGGAAAGGCCGCGGGGGCTTTGGTGATCCTCGGCTCCGCGACGCCGGGAATCCAGACCTTTTTCCGGACAAAGGGCGGCGCTTACCGACTTTTGAGGCTTCCATTCCGGGTGGACGACCGGCCCCTCCCCGTTGTCGAAGTGGTCGACATGAAAACGGAAAGGGACGAACAGGGCCGGACGCCGCTCCTCTCCCGTGCGTTGATCGCGTCACTCGGGGAGACCCTGGCCCAGCGGAAGCAGACGCTGCTGTTCCTCAACCGGCGCGGGTTCCACACCTTCCTCTTCTGCCCGGACTGCGGCCACGTCTTCACCTGCCCCTCCTGCGACCTGTCGCTGACGCACCATGCCGCCATGGGGGTCCTGAAATGTCATCATTGTGATTTCACCTCAAAACCACCGACGATTTGTCCCGCCTGTCGGGGAAGCCATGTCCGCAGCCAGGGGGCGGGAACCGAACGGGTCGAGGAAGAGGTCCGAAAATTCTTCCCGGAGGCGCGGATCGCCCGGATGGACAGCGACACAACCTCCCGGAAGGGGGAGACGGAAAGGATCCTCCGGGGTCTCGACCGGAGGGAAATCGATATCCTCGTCGGCACACAGATGATCACCAAGGGGCACGATTTCCCGGAGATCACGCTGGTAGGCGTCCTCGCCGCCGACGCCTCCATGAACATCCCGGATTTCCGGGCCGCTGAGCGGACCTTCCAGCTCCTGACGCAGGTGTCCGGCCGGGGCGGCCGGGGCGATCAGCCGGGACGGGTCGTCATCCAGACCTTCAACCCCAATCATTATGCGATCCGCCGGGCGCAGGAACACGACTATGTCGGGTTTTACGAAGATGAGTTGCCGCTGCGCCGGGAACTCGGCTACCCGCCCTTCTCCCGCCTCATCGGCCTCCATTTCTCCAGCCTGAAAAAGGAGGAAGGGAAAAAGGCCGTCGCGGAGATCGGGAAGAGGGCCCGGGAGATGGCCGGGACCATCGCCGGCGGAAAGGCGGATGTGATCGGACCCGCGGAATCTCCGCTCGCCCGGCTCCGGGGACGGTACCGCTGGCAGATGCTGCTCCGGGGGAAAGAGAGCCGTCCCCTCCATCTTCTTGCGGAGAAGCTCATGGAGGGCGCGGAACGCAACGGCCTGGAGATCCGGGTGGATGTGGATCCGGTCCATTTCATGTAGGAGGTGATCACGATGTCGAAACCGCGCATCCTCTTCATGGGAACGCCCGCTTTCGCCGTTCCGGCGCTCCAAGGTCTGGTACGGTGCGGCTACCCCGTCATCGGCGTCGTGACGCAGCCCGACCGGCCGCAGGGGCGGGGCCGGGCAACGGCGCCGCCCCCCGTCAAGATCCTCGCCGAAAACCTGAACCTTCCACTCCTCCAGCCGGAGAAGGTCCGGGAACCGCCCTTTCTCGATACCTTCCGGAGGCTCGCGCCGGATCTCGTCATCGTCGCCGCCTTCGGCCGGATCCTCCCCGGGGAGATCATTCACGCTCCGCGGGAGGGGTGCATCAACATCCACCCCTCGCTGCTCCCGAAGTACCGGGGGGCGGCGCCGATCAACTGGGCCCTCATCCGCGGCGAACAGACGACCGGCGTCACGATCATGCGGATGGACGAGGGGGTGGACTCCGGCGTGATTCTGCTCCAGGAAGAGACGTTGATCGGACCGGAGGAGACCTTCGGGGAACTCCACGACCGTCTGGCCATCCTGGGTGCGGAAATGCTCATCAAAACCCTCGAAATGTTGGCGGCCGGAACGGTCCGGCCCAGGCCGCAGGACCACAACCTGGCCACCCTTGCCCCCCGTCTGGACCGGGAGGCCGGTCTGATCCGCTGGGAGAACGATTGCCGGGCGATCGTCTCGCTCATCCGGGGACTCTCTCCCGTTCCCTGCGCCTACACATGGCTGGATGGGAAAAAGCTCAAGGTTTTCACCGCCGCGGCGGAACCGGCCACCATTGCGGAGGCGCCGGGAACCATCGCCGGGGAGACGCCCGGCGCGGTTCGCGTCACAGCGGGGAATGGTTATGTTCTCCTGAAAGAGGTGCAACTGGAGGGAAAGAAGCGGATGGCCGTCCGCGACTTCCTCCGCGGCTGCCGCGTTGTCCCCGGGCAGACTCTGGGTTTAGATGAAAATGCCCCCTCCCTGTATCCCTCCCCGCGACGGGGGAGGGAGGGATAGAGGTGATTTTCATCCCGGTATCCCTCCCCCTCGACGGGGGAGGGCAAGGGTGGGGGTGAGTTGGTTCGACAGGAGCCGGACATGACGGAGGAGAGGAAAAAACAGAAGACGCCGCGGGGCGCCGCCGTCGAGATCCTGAACCGGATCGACCAGCAGGGCGC
>CAKKRN010000317.1 GCA_919902745.1 Syntrophaceae bacterium
AAGATTCGCGAGCGCCTGCAGGAGTTCATCTTTGGGGTCGATGAGGAGAGCTATGCTGACGCAGTCGTCGATCGTCGCCATGAGGCGGATCGCTTTTATGGACTGCATAAGCCATTCTGGTTATTTTGGATTTATCAGCTCTTTGATGACGTGCAGAAATGCGGTTGCCTCGCTGAACATTTCGTGAACCTGTTCTTTTTCAAATTCGACGAGGTCGTCATAATCGCCCTTCTTCCGGCTGTCAAAGGCAATTCCATACGCTTTTCCGTGCTGCGCGGGGATGAGACCCTTCTTGACGAATTCCCTGTTGAAATATCCGCGAAGCTGACTATGCGAAGCGGTTGTGAAGGCGTGCGCAAAGGCAAGGGCGCTCACGGCATAAAACATGGCGTAGTAAATTCGGTTCACGGCGCCAAACATCTGAGTTGTCTCAAAAAGAGTCCGGGCCTCCGCTAACGTCTTCTCGGCCCTATCCAGACGATAATGGATGTAGGTCAACCGTTCCTGTTCGTTCATATCCTGACGCCTTCGTTTTTAACCTGCTCCATAAAAGGCGTATGCCCCTTGATATTCTCAAGGTCCTCTTTCGCCAGCACCTTGAGATCGAAAACGACGTCTTCTTCCAATTCAATAGGATAGGCCAGGGAGCGGATTTCTCTTTCCGTTCGCCAGTCAACAGCACCGCTGGGCCGATCGAGGATGATCATCACGTCGATATCGGAAAGCGGCCCGGATGTATCTCGGGCGACGGAACCGAAAATGCGGACGCTCTCCAGCGCCGCGCCATACTGCCGGTGCAACGATTCTTTCAGTTTCCTGACCGATTCGATGTTTTTCATCACCTAAACCTCAAAAACAATTTTCCCTCGCTCTGCTTTACTACCTTCTTATAACCAACGACAGTATTAAATTAATTGATATTGATAAGGCATTGCTTTTTCGCGATGGGAGTATAATGAAGAATGATCTTGTGTGTCAATTGAATTCGTGTCCGTCGTGGTGTGCGACAACATGGAGAATCTCACGGTTCGCAATACA
>CAKKRN010000318.1 GCA_919902745.1 Syntrophaceae bacterium
CTCAGTCCTCAGTCCTCAGTAGGGTGCGTCTTGACGCACCGTTTGTTTCGGTGCGTTACGCTTCGCTAACGCACCCTACTGCTGCTTCGCACTCAGCACTCAGCACTAAGAACTAAGTACTGCGTTTGAGCGGGTAGCCCATCGCCTCCCGCTGTCGGAGGTAACCGTCGGCGCTCAGACGGGCGAGGTTCCGGACGCGGCCGATGTAGCTCGTCCGCTCGGTCACGCTGATTGCCCCCCGGGCATTCAGCAGGTTGAAGGTGTGGGAACACTTGAGACAATGGTCGTACGTCGGCAGGACGAGACCCTTTTCCGCCGCACGCATCCCTTCGGCCTCGTACATGTCGAAGCGTTGCCGGAGCTGGGAGATGTCGGCGGTCTCGAAGTTGTAAACGGACCATTCCACCTCGCTCTGGTGGTGGACGTCGCCGTATTTGATTCCCTGGGTCCATTCGAGGTCATAGACGTTGTCGATCCCCTGGATGTACATCGCGATCCGCTCGGTGCCGTAGGTAAGCTCCGCGCAGACGGGGCGGCAATCGAAACCGCCGACCTGCTGGAAGTAGGTGAACTGGGAGATCTCCATCCCGTCGAGCCAAACCTCCCAGCCGAGACCCCATGCGCCGACGGTGGGCGATTCCCAGTCATCCTCCACGAAACGGATGTCGTGCTCCAGCGGGTCGATGCCGAAGCTCATCAGCGAGTCGAGGTAGAGCTGCTGGATGTTCGGAGGCGACGGCTTCATGATCACCTGGTACTGATAGTAGTGCTGGAGGCGGTTCGGATTTTCTCCGTAGCGGCCGTCCGTGGGTCTGCGGGAGGGTTCCACATAGGCCACGTTCCAGGGTTCCGGTCCCAAGGCCCGCAGAAAGGTGGCCGGGTTGAGGGTGCCCGCCCCCTTCTCGACGTCGTAGGGCTGCTGGATGACGCACCCCTGGCCCGCCCAGTACCGCTCGAGGGCGAAAATCAATTCCTGAAAGGTCACATCTCCTCCTACAGGTCAAAAATGGTTTCGCAAACGGTTCGATGGGTTGGGCTGAACCGCGGACCGCCTCCGGCCCATCTCCCGGGGCAGCCCCGTTATTTCTTGATATCATGACTGTTTTTACGGGCAGATTCTTAACACGCCACCCGGCGCATGTCAATACGAAATCGCGGCGGTTCAGATCCCCAGGCGGCGGATTTCATTCAGGACGTGAACCGATTTCAGCTCCCGTCCGAGGAGGTGGCGGATGAAATGGGCGAGGAGGCGGCGGCTTTCATCTGCGGACTGATCCGAGAGGAGCAGGCGGCCCAGACGGTCGATCTCCATCTCGCGTCCTAAGAGCAGCGTCCGGATCGTTCCGAGAGATACGGGGATGGCGTCCCGGCTCCCGGGTGCGCAAATGTTGCAGGTCAGACCGCCTTTGGCGGCGTCGAAACGGTAGACCGCCTCTTTTACGATCGGCGTCTTGCAGGAGATGCAGTGGTCCAGAACCGGGTCATAGCCGGAGATCCGGAGGAGACGGATTTCGAAAAAACGGAGCAGCGCCTCCGTCATGGCGGTTTCCTCCAGCAGTCGGAGAAAATCGAGCAGAAGGCAAAATGAAGCCTCGCTCTTCTTGTCTTCCGGCGTGAACTGATCCGTGAGATCGATCAGGCAGGAGGCGGCCAGTGTTTTTCCCAAATCGGAGCGGATGCCGGGAAAATGCGAGAGGACATCGCACCCTTCGATCAGGGCCAGGCTGTCCGGACTTCTCCGCGAAAAGAGAATCCGGGAGCAGCAAAAGGGCTCGATCGCGTTTGCAAAACGTTTCCGGCTTCGTCGGGCCCCTTTGGCGATTCCGCGGATCTTCCCGAAGTCCGCGGTGCAGAAGGTCACGATCCGGTCCGATTCGCCGTAGTCGATCGCCCGTAGAACAATGGCCTCCGTCCTAAGCGCTGTCCTTGACGGGATCATGTCAGCAGTCGCGACAGCGGATCTCGCCGCCGACGATCGTCAGGACCGCCTTTCCCTTCAGGGTCCAGTTGTGAAAGGGGGTGTTCTTTCCCCGGGAACGGAAAAGTCCGCGATCCACGGTCCATTCCCTCTGCGGGTCGATGACCGTTATATCGGCGTCGGCGCCGTCGGCGAGGGTCCCCTTCGGGATGCGGAGGATCCGGGCGGCGTTGACGGTCATCTTTTCGATCAGTTCCGGAAGAGTGAGAAGACCCTCTTCAACCAGGCGAAGCGAGAGGGCCAGGGAGGTTTCCAGACCCGTGATGCCGCTTGCCGCGAAGTCGAATTCTACCTCCTTGTCGGTCCGGGCGTGAGGCGCGTGGTCGCTTGCGATCACATCGATCGTACCGTCGCGGAGCCCTTCCCGGACGGCGTCGCGATCCTCCGCGCCGCGCAGCGGGGGGTAGACCTTCGTAGCGGTATCGAAGGTCCGAACGGCCTCATCGGTCAGCGTGAAGTAATGGGGCGCCGTCTCTGCGGTGATACGGACTCCGCGGGCTTTGGCCTCGCGGATCAGGCGGACCGCGCCGGCCGTGCTGACGTGGGCAATGTGCAGATGCGCCCCGGTGTATTCGGCAAGGAGGATATCCCGGGCGACCATAACCTCTTCCGCGATCCCGGGGATGCCCGGGAGGCCGATTTCGGTGGAGACGAAGCCCTCGTGCATCATCCCGCCCGCGGAAAGGTTCCGGTCCTCGCAGTGCGCGATGACCGGCATGTCCAGCGAGGAGGCGTATTCGAGCGCCCGGCGCATCAGGGCGGCGTTCATGACCGGCCTGCCGTCATCGGAAAAACCGATGGCGCCGGCGTCCTTCAGGTCCCAATACTCACAGAGGAGGGCGCCCTCCGACTTCAGGCTGATCGCCGCGATCGGATAGACGTTTGCCAGGCCGCATTCCGCCGCCTTTCTCCGGATGAATTCAGTGACGGACCGGTTGTCATTCACGGGGTTCGTGTTGGGCATGCAGGCGACAGAGGTGAAGCCGCCCGCTACGGCCGCCTCGCTTCCGGAGGCGATCGTCTCCCTGTACTCGAAGCCGGGCTCCCGCAGGTGGGTGTGCATGTCGATCAGGCCGGGGACGACGATCTTTCCTCGGAGATCGAGGATCTCCATGCCGGGGGGAACCCCTTTTCCTCTGCCCTTGCCGGTCTGCTGCAGCCCGCCGCCGATTCCGGCGATTTTCCCGTTTTCGATCAGCAGGTCCCCCGTTCCGTCCACTTTCCGGGAGGGGTCCACCACCCTACCGCCTTTGAGCAAGATAGTCATTAATTGCTGCCTCCTGTCAGCAGATAAAGAAGGGCCATCCGGACGGCCACGCCGTTCGTGACCTGGTCGAGGATGATCGAATGGGGGCCGTCGGCGAGATCCGGAGAGATCTCCACCCCGCGGTTGATCGGTCCCGGATGCATGATGAGAACGTCCTTCCGGGCGAAACCGATGTTCTTGCGGTTGAGAGAGAAATACTGCGCGTATTCCCGCAGTGACGGAAAGATGTTCTGCTTTTCCCGCTCCGTCTGGATACGGAGCATCATGATGATATCCGCGTCCCGGATCGCCTCCTCGATGCGCATATGGACGACGACCCCCATCTTCTCGATGCCGCGGGGGATCATCGTGGCCGGACCGGACACGCAGACCTGGGCCCCCATCTTCGTCAGGCCGTGGATGTTGGAGCGGGCGACGCGGCTGTGGGCGATGTCGCCGACGATCGCCACCTTCAGTCCGGCGATTCCCCCTTTCTTCGCCCGGATCGTCATCATGTCCAAGAGCGCCTGGGTCGGGTGTTCATGCGCCCCGTCGCCGGCGTTGATGATCGACTGTCGGAGGATGCCGGCCAGCATGTGGGGCGCCCCGGCGGCGCTGTGGCGGATCACGATAATGTCCGGGTTCATCGCCTCAAGGTTTTTCGCGGTGTCGATCAGGGTTTCTCCCTTCACGACGCTGCTGGTCGAAGCCGAGATGTTGATCGTATCCGCGCTCAGGCGCTTGGCGGCGATCTCGAAGGAGGTCCTCGTCCGGGTGCTGGCCTCATAGAAAAGGTTGATGACGGTCTTTCCGCGGAGGGTGGGGACCTTCTTGATCTCCCGGGTGGATACCTCGATGAAGGAATCCGCCGTTTCGAGAATCAGGTCGATCTCCTCCACGGAGAGTTCCTGGATGCCGAGGATGTCTTTCCGGTTCAGTTTCATGGCTATGCCTCGCATGATCGGGGGCGTCCTCGCTTTAACGACCACCCGCGCGTAAAGTTTCTTAGGAAAGTCCGGTCCGAGAAGTCTTCCCTATGGGTTCTCCCCGATGACCACCTCCTCCATGCCGTCCTTCTCCGTCAGCGTCACGCTCACCGCTTCCCAGAGCGAAGAGGGGAGGTTTTTGCCGACGAAGTCCGCCCGGATGGGCAATTCGCGGTGCCCACGGTCGATCAGCACGGCAAGCTGGATCCGTTTCGGTCGGCCGAAGTCGATCAGGCAGTCCATGGCGGCACGGATCGTGCGGCCGGTAAAAAGGACATCGTCGACGAGAACAACCTTTTTCCCGTCCAGCGAGAAGGGGATATCCGTTTTTCCCAATCGAGGTTTTCGGTGGGAGGTCTGCAGGTCGTCCCGGTAGAGGGTGATGTCGAGGATCCCGAGAGGGACCTCTTTCCCTTCGATTCCGGAGATCTTCCGGCGGAGACGCTCCGCGAGAAAGACCCCTCTGGTCCGGATTCCAACCAGGACCAGCTCCTCGACACCCTTGTTCTTTTCCAGGATCTCATAGGCGATGCGCGTCAGAGAACGGTCAATTCCTTCTGCATCCATGACGACCTTTTTCTGCTCCATGGTTCCCCTCATTCAATACCGTGATTTAAAAAAAAGGCCTTCCCCTAATGGGTGAAGGCCTGCATACCGATTTTTTGAGGCATGAAACTTTTCGCACGAGTCGTCCCTTTTCAATCTCGCGGGATTCAATTAAAAGGGCTTGAGAACCGCCAATTTTCGGCGTGACCATACAACAGAAAAACAGCAGAAGTCAAGCCCCAAAATACGG
>CAKKRN010000319.1 GCA_919902745.1 Syntrophaceae bacterium
TCTTGGGTCTTGAATTTGAGCGGTTTGAAATTCAAGACCCAAGACCTGACCCCAAAAAAGGAGAATGCATGAGAAAAATGAGGCGCAACGAGAAGGGTTTCACACTGATCGAGCTGATGGTGGTCATCGTCATCCTCGGCATCCTGGCCGGCCTGATCGTTCCCCGGATCATGGGGCGGCCGGACGAGGCGCGGCGGGCGAAGGCGCGGATACAGGTCGAAAGCCTTGAAACGGCCCTGAAACTCTACAAACTCGACAACGGAAATTACCCCACGACGGAACAGGGACTCCAGGCCCTGGTTGAACCGCCGGCGGTGGGATCGCCGCTCAAAAACTGGCGCCAGGGGGGCTATCTTGAAAAGGGCAAGGTTCCCAAGGATCCGTGGGACAATGACTTCATCTACCTCTCCCCCGGCGCTCACGGGGATTTTGACCTCGCCTCCCGCGGCGCCGACGGCGAACCGGGCGGGGAGGGAAAGAACAAGGATGTCAACAGTTGGGAAAGTGACTGAGCGGGGATACACGCTGATCGAACTCTCCGTGGTCGTCCTGCTCATCGGGATGATGTTGTTTCTCGCCGTCCCGCGGGTGCGGGATAGCCTGCTCAACGACGACCTCAAGGCGACGACCCGGCAGATCGTCGGCGCCGCAAGGGAGATGAGAAACGAGGCGGTCCGCGAGCAGGTGGATTATCTTCTTCACCTCGATCTTGTCCAACCCGGCTTCTGGACTTACAGCGCCGATACGACCGCCGAAAAACGGGCCGAGCTCCGCAAGGGGGCGGTCCGTTTTCCCGATGGGATTCGGATCGCCGATGCCCGGCAGCCGCCGGAGGCCCGAAAAACGGAAGGGGAGGTCGTTATCCGTTTTTTCCGCAAAGGGTACGTGGCGCCCGCCGTCGTCCACCTCGTCAAAGAGGATCGGGCCTTTACCCTCGTTTTCAACCCCTTTCTCCATGCGGTCAGCGTCTATGAGAAGTATGTCGATTTCACCTTCAATGAGGATGACCGTGCC
>CAKKRN010000320.1 GCA_919902745.1 Syntrophaceae bacterium
AATTGTAATATTTATACCGTTAATCGATCGAAAGCCCTTTTTTGTGGTTCGGGTGGCGTGTGCAATACGGGGCGCAGGCAAATCGATTGGATTGGAAGGGGGATGATTGGATGTGATTGTAAAGATTCTCTTGATCCTGGCATGTTCCTTAAGCGGTTATTCTATCGCCTACCACAGCTATAACCAGTGGTGGCAATGGGCGATCGGGTTGGTTTTGGGTTTGCTCATGGCCATCTTTGTCATCCAGGTCGAGCAGGCCATACGGAAGGTCTCCCTGCGGGTGATCCTGGGCGGGGTGGTGGGGATGATCATTGGTCTCCTGATTGCGTTCCTGTTTGCCTATGGTTTGAGTTTTGTTAGCAATATCATGGAGAAACGCCAGGTTGTGCCCTGGATCTACACCTTGCTTACGGGTACCATGGGTTATCTGGGTCTTGTTCTCGGCTCGAAGAAGGTGGAGGAGGTCAGCCTGTTCGGCTGGGGGCCGGCCAAGGAGATCAGCGATTACCGGATTCTCGATACCAGTGTCATTATCGACGGCCGGATTGCCGATATCTGCGACACCGGTTTCATGGAGGGCAACCTGATTGTTCCGCGCTTTGTCCTTGATGAGTTGCAGTACATCGCCGACTCCTCCGATTCCATGAAGCGGGCCCGCGGCCGGCGGGGGCTGGACATCCTCAATCGGATGCAGCGGAGCAGCGGGATCTATATCGACGTGGTGGACCACGATTTCCCGAAAATCAAGGGGGTGGACGCCAAGCTGGTCGCCCTGGCCAAGAAGACGAGCGGCAAGATCATCACCAATGATTTCAACCTCAACAAGGTTGCGGAGTTGCAAGGCATCAAGATCCTCAATGTGAACGAACTGGCCAATGCGTTGAAACCGGTGGTTCTGCCGGGCGAACTGATGACCGTCAAGATCATCAAGGACGGCAAGGAGCCGGGGCAGGGGGTGGCCTATCTGGACGACGGAACGATGATCATCGTGGACAACGCGCAGAAATACCAGGGAGCGAATGTGGAGGCGCTGGTGACCAGCGTTCTGCAGACGACTGCCGGGCGGATGATCTTTTCGGAAATGAAAGCGGTTGTTGCGGACAAGAAACCCAACGGGGTGAATGCGAAACCATAACGATCTTGAGGCCCGGTGATGCGCAATCGCCGGGCCTGAATTGTTTTTGGGACGGCGCCATGAAGACGATCGCGATCATCCCCGCCGGCGGTGCGGGGAAACGGATGGGGGGAGGAGTTCCCAAGCAGTACCTCTCTCTGGCCGGAGTCCCTATCCTCGTTCACACCTTACGCGTATTTCAAAGCTCCTCTCTCATCGATGAAATCCTGCTCGTGGTACCGGAAGGGGACATCCAGGATGTCCGGCGGGATCTGGTTCAACGATACCGCATCTCCAAGGTCAGTTTGGTCCTTCACGGCGGAAGGGAGAGACAGGACTCGGTGAGAAATGCGCTGGCGCACCTGCGTGACGAACACGAGGGGATCGTCATCCATGACGGCGTCCGGCCCTTTGTCAGTGTGGATCTGATCGAGCGGGCCGTCGCCGGGGCGAAGGAGTTCGGCGCCGTGACCCTTGGCGTCCCGATCCGGGACACGGTCAAGGCCGTGGACGCCGCGGGAGGGGTGGTCAAAACGGTCTCCCGGGAAGGTCTCTGGCTGACACAGACCCCGCAGGCGTTCCGGAGAGAAGTGATCCTTGCCGCCTATGCAAGGGCCGAGGCGGACGGGTTTTACGGCACCGACGATGCCTCCCTGGTTGAAAGAACGGGAATCCCCGTCCGGATGATCCCTGGTGACGGGGATAATATCAAGGTGACGATGCCGGAGGACCTGGTGCGGGGCGAGTTGATCCTCCGCCGCATGGGGACACCTTGCCGCAAGGTGTCCCCCCTAACAACATGATGCCGCAAGGTGTCCCCGTTCACGCAGCGAAAAACGGTAAGGGGTAAGAAGTATTGATTCGGGTATGCGGATGAGCGGAATGAGAATCGGTTTCGGCTATGACAGCCATCGCCTCGCGGTGGGAAGAAGGCTTGTTTTGGGCGGGAAGGAGATCCCGCACGAAAAGGGGCTTTTGGGCCATTCGGATGCCGACGTCCTGATCCATGCCGTCTGCGACGCCGTTCTCGGCGCCGTCGGCGAGGGCGACATAGGCCGGCAGTTCCCGGACACGGATCCCGCCTATCGGGGGATCTCCAGCCTGATCCTGCTAGAACGGGTTCGGGAGCTTTCCGTCGCGAAGGGTTTCCAGGTCTGCAACGTGGATTCGACGATTGTGCTGGAAAAGCCGAAACTGGCCCCCCATCTTCCGGCGATGGCGGAAAACATCGCCCGCATCCTGCGAATTTCCGCCGCGCAGGTGGGTGTGAAGGCCAAGACGAACGAAGGGATGGGTCTTGTGGGCGCCGGGGAGGGCGCGGCGGCCTTCGCCGTTGTCCTGGTCGAAGAGGGGAGCTTCTGATGACGTCGCCCAAGATCCGGGTGCGGTTTGCGCCGTCGCCCACGGGGGAGCTCCATGTCGGCAATGCGCGGACGGCCCTTTTCAACTGGCTTTTCGCCCGCGGTTCGGGGGGGGCTTTCATCCTCCGCATCGAGGATACGGATCAAGCCCGAACGACCCCGGCCTTCGAGGAAAATCTTCTTGAAGATCTCCACTGGCTGGGGATCGACTGGGACGAGGGGCCGGGGATCGGCGGCGCGTGGGGGCCCTATCGCCAGAGCGAACGGCTTGCGCTGTATCACGACTGTTTGCAGAAACTGATCCTGGATGACCGGGTCTACCCCTGCTATTGCACCGAAGCGGAGCTGGAGGCCGAGCGGACGGACCTTGTTGTTAGACGGATGATGCCGCGCTACATGGGGAAATGCCGGTGTCTGACGGAATCGGAGAGGAGACGACTGGGGACGGAGGGCCGTGTTCCCGTCTGGCGCTTCCGCGTAGAGGAGGGGTCGATCCGCTTCGACGACCTCATCCGCGCTTCGATGTCATTTCAAGGGGAGGCCATCGGCGATTTCGTCATCGTCCGTTCGAGCGGGATGCCGTCCTACAATTTCGCCGTCGTGGTTGACGATCATTTCATGGAGATCAGCCACGTCATTCGCGGGGAGGACCACCTCTCCAACACGGCGACGCAGATCCTTCTCTTCCGGGCGCTTGGCTGGGAACCGCCTCTCTTTGCCCACCACGCACTGATTACGGGAGATGATCATGCCAAGTTGAGCAAGCGGCATGGCGCCGTTTCCGTCCGGGAGTTCCGCCGGCGGGGGATCCTGCCGGAGGTTCTCCTCAATTACCTGGCCCTTCTGGGCGGCTCTTTCAGCGGCGTCCAGGAGATTCGCACTGCCCATGAGCTCTGCCGGCTCTTTTCCCTGAACCGAACGGGGAGGGGAGGCGCCGTATTCAACGAAGAGAAACTTCTGTGGCTGAACAGGGCTTATATACGGCGGTACGAAACGGAGAACCTTGCCGATAAGTTGATCCCCTTTGTCCGTGCGGCCGGTTACGACGCCCTTCTTCGGGAACGCAACCGTCTGGAGGGAATCGTCGCCGCCGTCCAGGATAACCTGATGACCCTTGCCGACATCGGCGGGTTCCTTGACCTCTTTGCGGACGAACGTTACCGGATCGGGGAGGATGCGGCGGCGATCATCCGGGGGGCGGAGGCGCGGAAAGCCCTCCAGATCCTTCATGATGAGCTCTTTCTTTTAACCCGAAATTACCGCGGGGATTCCGGAACGGCGCCGTCGGAAGGCGCGATGAACCAGACGATCTTCCGTAACCTCATTCAAGCGGTTTCCGAGAAGACCGGTCTCCGGGGAAAGAAACTCTATATGCCGATCCGGGCGGCCGTGACGGGCCGTCTCCACGGTCCCGAACTCGATCGGGTCTTTGCCCTCCTCGGCACGGATTCTCTTTTGAAACGGCTGGAAAGCACCCTCGCCCTCTAATCGATACGCCTGGAACTTATTGCGCAGGGACCTCCTCCCTGAAAAACGGTGTGTGCCCGGACCTTTTTCCGCTGCTTGCTGAAAAGGGCGCCGCCCCCGCGTATATAGATCACGGCCACGTCAAAGTCAGGGCGATACATTTTTTAGAGCGGTTCCGATGGTGGTCAACGCCTATGGCATATGAAGCGAGGTATGAAAAATGGTCAGGGATCCGTGAAAAAGGGGATCGGGATCAAGAAGCAGATGAGGTAGGCGATGGCTTCTTTGAGGTCGGATTGATTATCCTTGACGGTGAAACAGTAATCGGCCTGTTTTTCCTGGACAAGGAATCGTGCCAGGTTATGTTGGGTATGGAGAGCTAACCAACGACCTTGTATCTCAGCTACATATCGGATGGATTTACCTACCAGGG
>CAKKRN010000321.1 GCA_919902745.1 Syntrophaceae bacterium
TCGGCGTCCCCTTCTCCGACCCGACGGCGGACGGCCCCGTCATCCAGGCCGCCTCTCAGCGCGCCCTCAAGAGGGGGGCCACCCTGAAAAAGATTCTCGCGATGATCACCGAACTCCGCCGGACGAGCGGCATCCCGATCGTCCTGTTCGGCTACTATAACCCGATTCTGAACTACGGGCCGGAAAAGTTCGCGGCGGATGCCGCGGCTTCCGGTGTGGACGGCCTCCTCGTCGTCGACCTCCCTCCCGAGGAAGCGGACGAGCTCCGACAATACTCGGATCCGGTCGGACTCGATTTCATCACGCTCATCGCCCCGACAACCGATCCCAGGCGGGCCCGGAAGATCCTCCGGCGGGCAACGGGTTTCGTCTATTACGTCTCCGTCACCGGCGTCACGGGAACGGCCGTCCCCAGGCCCGACGATGTCCGGCGGGATGTAACGCGGCTCAAGGGGATTACGGCGCTTCCCGTCGCCGTCGGCTTCGGGATCTCCACGCCCGCACAGGCGGCAACCATCGCCCCGCTGGCCGATGGCGTCGTTGTCGGAAGCGCCCTGGTCCGTCTGATCGGTGAAAAGGGTGAAAGCGAGGATCTCATCCCGGCCGCAGCCTCATTCGCGGCAAAGATCCGCCAGGCGATCGACGCCGCCTCTCCGGACCGCGAGAAAAAGTAATATCAAATGATGGGCATCAAAGGGCGGCAATGGCTGCAGCGGCGTCAAAACCGCTTTTCACGCAGTCCCCGATGCCGATGCCGCGATAGCTGCAACCGATGAGAAAGAGCCCCCGGTGCCCTTTTCGTTTTTCGTCGATGGCCGCGATGCGTTCCAGGTGGCCGACGGTATATTTGGGCATCCCCTGAAACCAGCGGTATACCTTGAAAAACACCGGCTCCGCCGAGATGCCGATCATCTCTCCCAGCTCTTCCCGAACGGCGGCGAGCAGCTCCTTGTCGCCAAAGGATACGATCTCCTCGTGATGACCGCCGCCGACAAAACTTCTGACGAGCAGGGCGTCGTCCGGCGCCCGTTGCGCCCATTTTATCGAACTCCAGGTGCAGGCGTTGATTCTTCGGTTCTCGACGCGGGGAACGATGAATCCGAAGCCGGGCAGGGGCTTCCTGATCTCCTCTTTCCGGAAGGCGATGGAAACGGTTGCCGATGATGACCAGGCTATGGCAGAGAGCCTGCCGCAGAGGTCTGCATCCATATCGCCTATGATCTCTTTGGTTACGTAAGACGGGGTGGCGAGCACCACGGCATCGAAATCAGCCGTTGAACCGTCGCCGAATGCCAGGCGGTAGCGACTATTCTGTTTCACCACTGAAACCACGGCCGTTCCGGTCTTTATCCGTTCCCCGCCTACATACGACACACATCCCTGCACCAGTACCTGCATCCCCCCTTTCAGCGACATGAAATAGGTCATCTTTGGACCCGAGAGGTTCTGAGGCGGCATTTTTTTCATCGCGGCGACCATGCCTTTGATCAGGCTGCCGGATTTCCGCTCCATATCGACAAAACGGGGAAACGTGGCGAGGACGCTCATATTGTCCGGATTGGAGGTGTGAATGCCCGCAACCAGAGGCTCCGCGATCTTCTCCAGACACTCCCTGCCCAGCCTGCGCGTGACGAACTCGGCGAGGCTTTCGTCTTTCAGATCTTTTCCGGGCGGGACGAAGAGTTCCATGCCCATCCGTATTTTGCCCGGCCAGGAGATGAGACGGGACTTGATAAGCGGCATGATCATGGTGGGCACCATGAGCATGACGCCTTCCGGAAGCGGATGAAGGCGCTCCCCGGAATAGATGAAGGTGCCTTTGCGCTCATCGTTTGAACAGAGCATCTCGCCGGCAAGCCCCACTTTTTTGATCAGTTGCACCGACCAGATCTTCTCCGGAAGATAGCTGTCGGGTCCGCCCTCAACGGTAAACTCGCCGATTTTTTCCGTGAAGAGCTTCCCTCCGACGGAGCTTTCCTTTTCAAAGAGCGTAAAGTCGAATCCCTTTTCTTTCAGATCGACGGCGCAGGCAAGGGCGGAGATGCCGCCGCCGACTATGGCTATTTTTTTATCGTTCATCGGCGTTAAACTTGGTTACGACCTCTTTCAAGGCCTTAATAAAAGGCTCACCGGCATTGAGAGAAGGTATGCGCCGGAAGGAAAGCCCCCTTTCCAACGCGTATTGCCGGTGGGTGATATCGATATCGTAGAGCGTCTCGATGTGGTCGGCGGTGAACCCGATCGGGACATGGATGACGCCTTTGAAACAGGCAGAGGCGATGGCGTCGATTTTTTCTTCGACGGTAGGGGTTATCCACGGTTCCGCCGCATGATTCGGGATGCTCTGCCATCCGAGCGCATGGTTTCTGATACCGGCGCGGGAGGCGACCAGCGCCACGGTCTCCTCGATCTGTCGCCGGTATGGCTCGCCGGAAAACTTCATCGGCAGGCTGTGCGCCGAAAAAAGGTAAAATGCCTGCTCATCGAAAGAGTCGCTGCGGATCGCCTCCACCCAGCTTTCGATGAAAAGCGGTTCTTTATACCAACTGTGGATAAAATCCACCGGTACGGAAAGGGATCTCTTTTCAATGTGGCTTTTTGCGACGTCGATGTAATTTCCCGTGGTGACGCTCGTGTAAAAAGGTGAAAGGAGAAGAACAAGAATCCGCGCCGGTCCGGATGCCGCCATGCGTTCCAAGACGTCTTCAATGAACGGCCGCGAATGGCGGAAGGCGGGAACACAGAGATACCCCTTGCCGAGCGCTTCACCCAATGCCTTCGCCTGTTCCTCGGTGATGCGCGCCAGCGGGGAAAAACCGCCGATCAGCCGGTATCGTTCGATGACGGCTTTCATCGCCGGAGGGGGAAGCTCCCTGCCGATGAAATGCTTGATGAACTCCGGGATTTCCTCCGGGCTGCGGGGACCTCCGAGAGTCACGAGGATTACGCCGGTCTTCATTTTCTTGCACTCAACTCGTGGACGAGGTCGATCATGTATTTCGCGTTGTCGGGCGGCACGGTGGGCAGTATGCCGTGGCCGAGGTTGAAGATGTGGCCGTTTTGGTTCCCCACCCGGTCCAGGATGTCCTTTACCCTTCTTTTGATGTATTCCCGTGAGCCGTAAAGGGCAACCGGGTCGAGGTTCCCCTGGATGCAGGGTCCATGGTTCAGCACCTTCCACGCCGCGTCGATATCCGTACGCCAGTCCAGTCCGAGCACATCGCCTCCGGCCTCTTGGATCAGCGTCAGCAGATGCGACGCGCCGAAGGCAAAATGGACGTGCGGCACCGACTTGTCCAGGGATGCCATCAGCCGTTTCTGGTGGGGCAACACGAACTCCCGGTAATCGGCTTGCGATAGGCATCCGACCCAGCTGTCGAACACCTGGACGGCCTGGACGCCCGCCTTGATCTGGTCATTCAGGTAAACGATGACCATGTCGGTCAGCTTTTCCATCAGCAGGCGCCATGTATCGGGTTCCCGGTACATCATCGATTTGGTGAACACATAGTTCCTTGAACCGCTCCCCTCGGTGATGTAGCTTGCCAGTGTGAACGGCGCACCCGAGAAACCGATCAGCGGAACCGTGCCGTTCAATTCGCGCTTCACCATCCGGATCGCGTCCATCAGGTACGCCATCTCTTCCATCGGGTTGATGGCCCGCATCCTTTCCACATCTGCCCGTGTCCGGACGGTAGTGTTTATCCGGGGGCCGTCGCCTTTAGTGAATTCAAAATCGATCCCCATTTTTTCCAGGGGCAGCAGAATGTCGGCAAAGA
>CAKKRN010000322.1 GCA_919902745.1 Syntrophaceae bacterium
TAAGATGTTCCATGACCGGCCGATCGATCAATTCCGACAGCGGAATGATTTCATACCCCCGCGTCTTCAAACCGGAAACCACTCGCTCCATTTCCGTAAGCCAGTGCGCAATTCCCCCTCCGCCCCTCGGCGTAACGTCATGCAGCAATATAATGGCACCGGGGCGGACCTTCTTGAGAATGATCATCGCCAGCCATTCAATCCGCCTGTTTCCGCGGTCGAAGGCGCGGCAACTGAACGTCACACAGTACATGCCAAGCTCCCGCAGCACCCCGTTCAGCCTTGGGTTGGTGATGCCGACGGGTGGGCGGAAGGTCAGCGGACGGACGGCAAAATTTGCCAGAAGATCCTGCGTATGGGCGATCTCTTCTTTGAGCCTCGTTCGGGAGCGCAGCATCAGCAACGGATCGTGGTGATAGGAGTGGTTGCCCAGCGTATGGCCTCGAGAGAGAATTTCACGGATGATTCCCGGATGCCGTTCCGCTTTTGCTCCGGCGACGAAAAACGTTGCCTGAACGCCATGCCGCCTCAGAACTTCCAGCAACAGAGGGGTAACGTCCGGATCGGGACCGTCATCGAAGGTCAAGGCCACCACGTTGCGGCCTCTATCCTGCCGACTGATCACGGGCAGAAAAAATCCCGCCCTGGTGAGGAAGGGGGCAACCAGACAGAGCAGGATAAAAAACCCCAACGGGATGACAGCCAGCGTCGGCCGAATCCACAACAGGAGGCCGGCGATGAAAAAGACCGTCACCCCGGTGAAAAGGGCCGGCGAGAGAATTCCCCGTTCCCTGCTGGTGACCGCACCGTTCTTTATCGCCGCAGAAGCTTCCACAGGGAATCGGGATGGCCGGGGCCATTCACACGGGCCATCTCCCGGCGGCGGCGCCACCGCCAGACGCTCCAGCAGACGCCGCGTCGCCCATCGCAGAAAGATATTCGCGTAATGGACGCCCGCAAGATAGGACCCGGACAGAAAAACGAGATGGGACAGGCCGTAGGTTAAAGGGCCGCCGATGGCGACGATCAGGGGTTCCCGCAGAAGATAGGAGGCCCAGGCCAAAAGCCCGACCGCCGGCCACCCGATGACGTAGCTGAACCCGATAAGGGCCAATCCGGCCCGGACCCTGGGAGTCGGCTTCGCCCGCAGCGAAGAAAGATCCGCTTCCCCCTCCAGGGCTTCCCTCGCGAACCGCGTTCGGTAGAATCGGGCGACCATCCTTTCCCGAATCAACCCCCACGACTTCATCTTCCGGATCATCGCGAAAATGCCGTCTGCCATTTCTAAAATCATATACCAAAAGGCTATGAACACAATATTCAGTTGGATTCTTTAATATCAAATGGTTACGCCTCCTG
>CAKKRN010000323.1 GCA_919902745.1 Syntrophaceae bacterium
GCGAAGATCGCCGCCGCCGGAACGCTCGCCGTCCTCGAGGACATCTACCTCCCCTTCCGCCCCAAGCGGCGGACGCGGGCGACCGTCGCCCGTGAGAAGGGGCTGGAACCGCTCGCGCAGCAGATTTTCGCCCAGCAGGAGGCGTTCGACCCGTCTGCTGCAGCGGCCGCGTTCGTCGATCCGGAAAAAGGCGTCGCCTCCGTGGAGGAGGCGCTCGCCGGGGCAAGGGACATCATCGCCGAATGGGTGAACGAAAACGAACAGGCCCGCGCCCGAATGCGGGAGTTCTTCACGGCAAAGGCCCTCTTCCAGTCCCGGGTCATCCCCGGGAAGGAGACGGAGGGAAGCCGGTACCAAGACTATTTCGACTGGGAAGAACCGGCCGCCAAGGCGCCCTCCCACCGGATCCTCGCGATGCGGCGCGGCGAAAAGGAAGAGTTCCTGACCCTCCGTATTATCCCGCCGGAGACGGAGGCGATTTCCCTGCTCGACGCGATGTTCGTCAACGGAAACGGTCCGGTCGCCGAACAGGTCCGGATGGCCGTGGAGGACGGCTACCGGCGGCTTTTAGCCAACGCGATGGAAACGGAGATCCGCATGTCCGCGAAGAAACGGGCCGACGCGGAGGCGATCCGTGTCTTCGCCGACAACCTCCGCCAACTCCTTCTTGCCCCGCCGCTGGGTCAGAAGCGGCTCCTCGCCCTTGATCCCGGCTTCCGGACGGGGTGCAAGCTCGTCTGCCTCGACGCCCAGGGAAAGCTCCTCCACCACGACGCGATCTTCCCCCACCTCTCGGAGAAGGCGCGGAGCCAGGCGGCCGAGACGGTCCGGGCGCTCTGTGCGCGGCTCCAGATCGAGGCGATCGCCATCGGGAACGGGACGGCGGGTCGTGAGACGGAGACCTTCCTCCGGACGCTGGATCTCCCCGAGACGATCCAGATCATTATGGTCAACGAGAGCGGCGCCTCGGTCTATTCCGCCTCCAAGATCGCCCGGGAGGAGTTTCCGAACGAGGACGTCACCGTCCGCGGGGCGGTCTCCATAGGCCGGCGGCTTTCGGACCCGCTGGCCGAGCTGGTCAAGATCGACCCGAAGGCGATCGGCGTGGGGCAATACCAGCACGACGTCGATCAGACGGAACTCAAGCAGAGCCTCGATGACACGGTCATGAGCTGCGTGAACGCGGTCGGCGTCGAGTTGAACACGGCAAGCGCGGCGCTGCTCACCTACGTCTCCGGCCTCGGCCCCGCGCTGGCAGCCAAAATCGTCGCCTGGCGCGACGAGCATGGCCCTTTCCCATCGCGCGTGGCCTTGACAGAGGTGCCCCGCCTCGGGGCGAAGGCCTTCGTGCAGGCCGCCGGCTTCCTCCGGATCCGCAACGGGGAGAACCCCCTCGACGCCTCCGCCGTCCACCCCGAAAGTTATGCAATCGTCGACCGGATGGCAGATGACCTGAACTGCTCCATCACCGACCTGATGCAGGACGAGGCCCTCCGGAAACGGATCGATCCGACCCGGTACGTCACGGACGAGGTCGGCCTTCCGACCCTGAACGACATCCTCGCCGAACTGGCCCGGCCCGGCCGCGACCCGCGTGAACGGTTCGAGGCCTTCCGGTTCGCCGAGGGGATCGAGAAGATGGAGGACCTGACGCCCGGAATGAAGCTCCCCGGGATCGTGACGAACCTGACCGCCTTCGGGGCGTTCGTGGACATCGGCGTCCACCAGGACGGCCTCGTCCACCTGAGCCAGATCGCCGACCGGTTCGTGAAGAACCCCGGTGAGGTGTTGAAGGTCCGGCAGCCCGTCGAGGTGACCGTCCTCGCGGTGGACCTGGAGCGGAAACGGATTTCGCTGACGCTGAAAAAGCAGCCGGCGGCGGGCGGAAAATCGGCCAATCCGCCTGAGAAAAAGGAGATCCGGGAGAACCAGACCGCCGGGGAAGGACCCCGGCCGAAAATCGCTCCGGGGAAACCGCCGCAGGAACGGCAGGAACATGGGCGGCCGCAACGGGAGAAGCC